>JBLIKS010000034.1:0-15693 GCA_047635555.1 Candidatus Azotimanducaceae bacterium | reverse complement strand
ATGTCGGCAGAACCGTGAGTAGTGCGGATTGTCAATTCCATGCGCTTCACCATCGTTGCTGGTTGCTCCGATTCGCCGATGCAGAATCGCCCCAGGACCTGCAGGACCCGCACAATACGGGCAATACGGGCAGGCCGGTAGCAAATGGGGAGTTCCAGAATCTTTCCATACTGTTTCGTCTAAACCATGACGATACAGTGAAGAGCAGATTCGGCGTGGAGGTGCAGATGAGAACCGTGACCTGGCGGCGAGCTGTTGCAGCAATGCTGGCAACAGTGCTCGGCCTGAGCGCGCTCGTCGTCGTGTTCCGTTCCGATGGACTCCCTGCTGTTGACGCAGAAGTGGCGCGCGCGACGCGTTGGTTCGTTCATCAAGAGACAGGTCGGGTTGTCCTCGCCGATGGTTACGGAGGCCGTGCTCTGGCCAGCCTGGATGTCGGCACTGGCGGTAATGACATGCGAGTGGTCGAGGGAGGGTCAGCGGCCTACGTCGTGAACGATGCAACGGCCGAGGTTCGTGTGATCGACTCTGCGGCACTGCGGTTGAGCCCTGCTCGGGGCCTCGTCACTTTGGCCGGGGGGCGTGCGCTCGTCGGCGTCGGTTCGTCGGGGCTCGTTGTCGTCGATGCTGATGCGGGTGCAGCCACGCTTCTGCCGGCCACGGGCGACTTGGTGGGCTTTGAACTGGAAGTCGGTTCCTCGGCCCTCGTTTCACCCGATGGCGCGATCTGGTCGATTGTCGGCGGCGACGTCGTGCGCACCACATCGGCCGGGGCGACGAGCCGTTCGCTCGGCGCTGCACAGCGTGACACGGCTTCGCTCTCGCTGGTCGGAAACCGCCCGCTGATCGTCGACGGTACGGGGCGACGAGCACGCCTTGGCGACGGCGACTGGGTCGCTCTGCCTATCCAAGTCGACAGCAGCGAGATCGTTCTCCAGCAGCCCGGCCCGGCCCACACGTGCGGTTGGGTCGCGGCAAACGACGAACTGTGGTGCGTCTCGGAACAGAGCATCGAGGAGTCGTCGGAGATCCCCGGCCTCGATGTTGACGGTTCCGATCTCCTTGCGATCGCTGGCGACGCGGCGGCGCTCGTGCGGCGTGGGCCAACCAGGATCATCCGGTTCGATTGGCGCGACAGCTTGATTCTGCAAGACGAAGCGGCCTCGGTCTCCGGCGCAGCCACGCTTGCCGTGTCGGCCACGGTCGACCTCGTCTGGGTCGACGACGTCGCCGGAGAGTTCGTCTGGGCAATTAGTCCCTGGGGGATCGAAGCAATCGGCAAGAACGACTTGTCCACGCTGGTGCTCGGCGACGACGGCCGAGTCGTCAGCGATGGTGTCGGAGGCGGTGCAGGAGGCGGTGCAGGAGGCGGTGCAGGAGGTGGTGACGGTGGAGGAGGCGGTGACGGAGGCGGAGGTGGTGACGGAGGTGGTGACGGAGGTGGTGACGAGACCACTGGTGAACCCGAAGAACGCGAGCCGGACGACAACGGGATCGACGACCCGCCAGTAGCGAACGACGATTCGGTGACCTCGCGCGCAGGTCGTGCTGTGCCCATCCCAGTAACGGCGAACGACTACGACCCTGATGGCGACGCGATTGCCGTCGTGGCGGTCGGGGCGGCCGGTCACGGCACGGTCGAGATCGGCACGGCGTCGACCGTGGTCTTCAACCCCGAGCCGGGATACGTCGGACTCGACCAGTTCACGTACACGATCTCCGACGGTGCTGGCCCCCAGGCCACTGCGAATGTGATTGTCGAGCTGATTCCGGCCGATGGGACGAATCAACCGCCCGTTGGCGTACCTGACGACGCCGAAACGGGTGCCGGCGTGCGCGTGGTGATCGACGTGCTGCTCAATGACATCGATCTCGATCGTGACCCGTTGCAGATCGATTCGTTCGATGTACCGAGCGGCTTGGGAGAAGTGACCAGAACCCTCGGTCCGTCAGGCCTCAGTGCACTGGCGTTTTCGCCACTCGACGGGTTCGAAGGAACCGTCGAGTTCACGTATCGTCCACTCGATTCGTACGGTGCAGTGGGCGACGACGTCAGCGTGAGTGTCGAAGTAGCCAGCGCCGGCGACGAGAACCGGCCCCCGGTCGTGCGGCCAGATTCCGTGCGACTGCGCCGCGGCGTCGAGACGATACTTCCAGTGTTGGCGAACGACGAAGATCCTGATGGCGACGTACTGTTCGTTTACATCGAGCGTCCGCTGTCCGAAGGGCTGTTGGTCGAAGTCCAGGGCGAACAGCTCGCCATCACGGCCCGGACAGGTTCTGCTGACTCGATTCCGTTCCATTACCTCGTCGATGACGAAAATGGCCATGTCGTTCGCGGCTCTGTCCTTGTCGAGGTCATCGACGACATCGAACCGAACCGGGCTCCGGTCGTCTTTGCAGACGCCGGAACCGCCGTTGTCGGTCGGTCGACCGTGATCGAAGTGCTCGCCAATGACAGCGATCCTGACGGAGATCCGCTCGTTGTGGTGGAGGCGACGCAACCCGCTGATGGGAGCGGCCAAGTCGTCGTGCTCTCTTCCGACCGTCTGCGCTTCACGCCGGCGCTGCTCGACGACGAGAATGATGGTCTCGTTCGGTTCTCCTACACCGTCGACGACGGCAACAATCACCAGGTCAGCGGTGACGTCGTGGTCCAGGTGCTGCCCGAACCGCGGCCTGAGCCACCGTTTGCCCAGGATGACTCAACGTTTACGTTCATCAACCAGTCAGTGACAATTGACGTCCTGCGCAACGACGGCGACCCATCGGGCGGACGCCCTCGGCTTGTTGGTACCCCGGGCTGCGCTGGTGGTGGCCGAACAGTTGTCACTGCCGATGGGCAGGTGCGGTTCACCCCGCCTTTGGATCAATCCGGAGCCTTCCGCTGCACCTATGAGGTGAGTAACTCGATCGGCCTGCGGGCCTCCGCATCGATCATCGTGTCGGTGCGTGAGCCGTTGATCACCAACGAACCGCCGGACGCAGTTCTCGACCAGATCCTCGTCCAAGTCAATGAGACCGAGTCGATCGACGTGACCGCCAACGACGACGATCCCGACGGTGACAACAGCGCACTCAGGGTCGTTTCGTCAACAGCACCAAGCCTGGGGACGGCTGTACGAAACGGAAATCGGATCACCTTCACCGCGGGCCCGATCGTCGGCGTATCGACGATCAGTTATCAAGTCGCCGATGAAAATGGAGCTGTCGCACTTGGTCGCGTCTCGATCAGGATCACCGACTCGGCCAACGATGCCCCGATTGCCGAACCGGATACTCGGATCATCAGTGGGCCAGGTGTGCCTACGCAGTTCAACGTCCTTGCGAACGACTTCGATGCGAACGAACCGCCTTCAACGCTGACCGTTGAAGGCGTGGTTCTTCGGTCGGGTGAAGCAGAGGTCGCACAGTCGGGCAGCGTCGTCACCATCACACCGGACCCTGACTTCGTCGGCGACGTCGTCGCGGGGTACACGATCCGCGATTCGGGTGGTCTGACCGCCTCGTCGCAGATCGTGCTGACGATTCTCGAGCCGCGCAACCGGCCGCCAGTGGCAGAAGACGACACTGCGGACGTCGAGAGCGGCGGATCGGTCACCACTGCAGTCCTCTTCAACGACAGCGACCCCGACGGTGATCCGCTCGTGATGACCATCACCGGCGGCCCTGACGCCGCCCTCGGCCGGGCGACTGCCCGTGGAAGCTCGATTACCTTCAACGCGGTCCGCGGTGCGGCTGGAACAGCTGTCATCAACTACTCGGTGAGTGACGGGAATCTGACCGACACGGCGGTTTTACGCATCAATGTCAGACCTTGCTCCGAGTCGGCTCCGAGTGCGCAGGATGCGTTCTTGTCTACCGGGTACCAGCAGGCAATCGCGGTCGATCTCGCCGACTACTCCACCAATGGCTCAGTGACTGACATCGCTGGCCCGCGGACCTACAACGGCAGTGTGTACACGCCGCCGGCCGGCGAGAACGGCAACGTCGTCATCAACTTTGCGGTTGTCAACAGCTGTGGCCAGCGAGCTGCCGGCCAAATCACGATCGATGTCAACCAAGACCCCTCGGCGCAGCCTGTGACCGCAGTGGTCGGCCGTCAGGGGCAGCGCGAGTTCCCTGTGTCGGAATTGGCTGGTGACGACGAAGCCCTATCGATCGTTCGCAGCACAGAGGTCCCCGGGTGGGTGACCGTTGAATCTGCACGTGTCGTTGTGGCACCGCGGCTCGGAACCGCTGCGGCGACATACAAGTGGACGGTCACGGTCGCCGACCCGGGTGGTCTGACAGTCACGGTGCCGATGACGATCACGGTGATGAATGCCAGTCCCAAGGCGAACCCCGACAATGTAAATGTCGTCAAGGGTGCTGGATCGTTCGACCTGGTCGCCAATGACACCGATCCCGACGGTGACAACGCCGCGCTGCGGGTTCAGTTCATACCCTCGACGGTGACGTTCAGTAACGGTCGGGCCGGCACAATCACGCTTGGGCCCAACAGCCGCTCGGTCAGTATCGATCCGAGAAATGGTCGCGGAACGGCAACGTTCGCTTACTCCGTTGTGGATGCCGACGGTGCTGTGTCGGCTGCAACGAACGTCACGGTTGTTGGATCGGCCGTCAATACGGCACCACGAGCAAGCGACCAAACCATTTCTGTTGTCTCGGGCACGCCGACCACCGTGGTACTCACTGTGAATGACCCCGATGGCGACCAGCTCACCGTCGTCACGCCGATTGATGACCCAGACAACATCGTCACCGCTGTATCCGGGAACGAGATCACGGTCACGACCGCTGGCCCCGGGGACTTCCAGTTCAGCTATCGAGTCACCGATGGCTCAGACGAATCGAACATCGCCACTGTCACGGTTCGCTCAGCGTCCGCCGCGACGACGACGACTGTGCCGGCAACGACCACGACGACCACTGCGCCGATCCTGCCGGTGCCAACGCTGTTCATTACGTTGGGGCGCGAGTAGCCCGCAGCGTCCCGCTGTGTCAGCGGACGGGGGAGCGGATGCTCGGCCTGAGCGAACGGAGGCTCAGTCGCCATCGCAGCTGTTCGCCTCTGGTCCGTACTTCTGCCATCGAGGTTTCCACCTTGTCCAAGTACAACACTGCGTCTTCGACAAGGAAGTCGATCCCTGCTGGGTTGCCGAAGATGACGGCGCTCGACAGTGTTGCGAGCTGGGCCAACTCACGTTGAGCATTCGCAGCCAGCGGCGCTCCGGCGGTGGAGATCTCTTCATTTGTCGACGACCGCGCAATCGTCAGACCAGCGTCGACCAACCGATCGGTGGCAACTGCCCAGGCCCCGGCAATTCGTTGTGCTGGGGTCCCGGAACGAATCCGTCGGCGCCGCCGTCGGAACTTTGTCAGCAGGATGGTCGCCGCAAGGGCCAGCAACGGGAGCAAGATTGCAGCGAGAGCAACGCCAGCTGCTTGAGCCCAGCGTACGAAGAGCGACACGTCTGTTATCGGCGCACTATTGTCGACCTCGTTGTCGTTCGGGGCTTCAGTGGCGAGCTCTGGTGGGGGAGCGATCGGCGGTTGCGCGGCTGCTGGCGTCTGTGCGGCAGGTTCTTCCATCGGCGGCGTTTCGTCAGATGCTTCGTTCGGCGGGACCGGATCGAAGGCAACCCATCTGCCGTCGAGGAGGCCGACCTCGGGCCAGACCGCCGCATCGCTGGAAACCAGAGTCAGGGTGCTCCCCGTTGGCGGACTTGCTGAGACGAATCCGGTGGCTACCCGAGCATCGATGCCCAGTGACCGAGCGAGCAGGACGTATGCGGTCGAGAACTGTTCGGCTGTTCCGCGCTGGGTGTCGCGAATGAAGCGCTCGAGTAGGGCACTTTGCAGGCCCGCTCCGGGCGCGCTGGATGCCAGCACCCAGTCATTGCGCATCGTCGATTCAATTTGGCGCAACTGGTCCAGCACAGTGCCATCGCCTGCGAGCGTCTGGGCGAACTCGGTGAGGCTGCTCACTGAGTCATCGACTGCCCTGGTGGAGAGGGGGCCCGAGGCATCGGCACTCGTGGTGATTGGGCCGCTTGACACGGCGATGGTGTCTTCAGGGCCAATCCGCTGACTGAGGCGCACGACGGTGCGATCGGTATCGGTTTCGACCGGAGCATCGATCGTGATCGGCGTGGCAGGGAATGGCACGAGTGCGAGGTCATCGTCGAGAAATGCGAGGTCGAACATGAACATGCCGGACGTGTCAGGTGTCAGCCGTCGCCCGATCGGGCGAAGCGTGAGCGCCGGCGTCCACCGCTGGCCGTCGTAGTTGCTCAGGGCAGCGGTGCGCCAGCGATCGGGAAGGTTGTTGCCCGACTCGTTGGTCATCTTGTACAGATCAGCTGGCGGGTCGAGGGCACGGAGCGCGAGTGTGGACTCGATGGGGTCGAGTAATGGAGCGGTCTGCTGGGCTGGCTCGTTGCGTCGTGGGTCGGCGCGATCAGCGAGCGCCGTCGGCATGCTCACCGCAGCTGCCACGAGGCCAGCAAGCAACACCACCGGGATAAGGCGGCGCTCGCCTCGCAACAACGTCCACCGATCGCCGGTCTCGCTGTTATCGCCGGTCATCGGTCGGAGCGTCGCGAAGGCCGCGCTGAGCAACCCGATGGGGATCAGCCAGACCAATTCCTCGCCGGACGGTGCGCCGAGTGCTGTCAGGAGCGCGCCGGCGACGACGACCGGCGTGAGCGCCAACAGGTGCCATTCGCGGCGGCCTGCGAGTTCGGCAGCGGCGGCAGTCGGTACGGCCAGGAACAACCCGACTGTCCCAATCAGCTCGGGGCGATCGGGGCTCGGCCAGTCGGTTGAGAGGAGCCGTTTGGTGCCGGCTGTCAGTGCGTCGATGACGTCGGAGGCCTGACCCCCGGTTGCGAACACGATGATCGTTACGGATGCGCCGATACCGAGAACGGCAACGAGGTATCGAACGACGCTGGCGAAGTTGCGCACGCTGATCGACACGAGCGCTGGCAGCGCCACGGCGATCAAGAGCCACCAGACGTACCGGTCGAAGATGTTGCCCGCGACGACGGCGAGGACCGCCATCATGGCGGCGACCAGCACCATGCGAAGTCTGAAGAGGCTGCTCACTGTGCCCAGGTCCTCCACTGCTTGGCGAACTCTGCTGCATCGGCAGCTGCGGTGGCGATACCCGCTCGAGCGGTGGCGCCGACGCCGATACGGACGACCAGCATTTGCTCCAGGTTCATGAAGCGGCTGGACGGCCCGTCGGGGCCCGTGACCATGACGACGGATGTGTGATCGAAACCGCGCGAGAATAATGCGGCGACCGAGAGCAAATCGTCGGAGTTGGTCTGTTGGACTGGCGTGAGGAGGTCGAGCACGAAGCCCTCCTCGCCGATCGGCGTTTCTGGGCCGGGATGGGTGCGACTGGTGGTGCGCAAGACCACTTCAAGACCTGTTCGCACCGCTTGCGCTGCGAGCGTTGCCGCGACATCGACAGCCTCCTCGAAATCGTCTGCCGTACCCACCGCGTCACTTGTGTCGAGGACGACGGTGAATTCGGGCCGCTGAATTTCAACGGTTTGACGGACCATCAAGACCCCGGTGCGAGCCGTGGTTGGCCAGTGGATGAGTCGGGGATCGTCGCCAGTGACGTATTCGCGCATCGACACGAACCCTGACATCGGGTCGGCTGAGGCACGTCGGAGAACCGAATCACTGTCGACAACCCGGACGGCGCCCTGCGGCCCGAGGAGTTGGTAGACCTTCGGATGCACGGTGACCGAGCCGACGGAGCGGTCGAGGCGCGTCCCGATGGCAAGCCAGAATGGGTCGATGCGTTCGACTTCGAAGGGGCCGACGTCGAAGACCCCTCGGCGATGTGTCGGCATGCTGCCGAAGAAGTCGACGGCGTGCGCCGGTGCCACCGATTTGAGCTCGATGCGACAGGTTGCCGTATCGCAGTGGTCGACGATCGTCGCCCGCCCGGTACGGAATCGACTGGCGTTCCGAACGCGATATACGACGTTGACGGGTTGGCCGCGAGGGACCCGGATTGCTCCGACTCGGCGGGTTATTTCAGCTCGTAGTGGTCGCCGGGCGAGCCAGATCGACGCTGCTACGACAACGTCGGTGGCGATGGCGACGACGACTAATTCTTCGTATTCCCACCATAAACCGAGACCAAGCGCCATCATGGCGACGATCAGCGCGCCGAGGCCGGACCGTGTCAGCATTGGCTGAGATCGAGCGACGTTGGCATGGTCACGAAGTGGCGGAGCGGGGCACCGGAATTTCGTCGATCAGGTCGGCGAGCAAGGTGTCGATGCGCACACCGCGTAGCTCGGCCTCGGCTTTCAGTGCCATGCGGTGCCCGAGAACCGGTGAGGCAACGGCCTTGACGTCGTCCGGCGTCACGTAGGACCGGTTGTCGGTGGCAGCGAACGCCCGGCTCACTCGTAAGAGGGCAATGGTGCCGCGGGTCGAGACGCCGAGTCGTAGGTCGGGGTGCTGGCGAGTGGCCGTGGCAATCGCGATGATGTATTCGGTGATGCTCGGAGCGACCGTGACGATGTCTAGGTCGCTGATGATCTCGTCGATCTCCTGCGCGTTGGTGACCGGATCGAGGTCGTCGTCCCGGCGGCCGCGATGGAACGAGTCGAGGAGTGCGGCCTCGGTGTCGGCATCGACGTAGCCAAGGGTGAGCCGCATCGTGAAGCGGTCGAGCTGGACATCCGGCAGCGGGAACGTGCCTTGGAAGTCGCGCGGATTCTGCGTGGCGATCACGAAGAACGGGTGGGGGACTGGGCGGCTGGAACCGTCAGAGGTCACCTGCCGCTCTTCCATCACTTCGAGGAGTGCGGCCTGAGTCTTGGGGCTGCCGCGATTGATCTCATCGCCAATCAGCACGTTGGTAAAGACGGGCCCTTCGCGGAACGAAAAGTTGCTGGAACGCTGGTCGAAGACCATCACGCCGGTGATGTCGGTCGGCAGGAGGTCGGGCGTGAACTGGACTCGTTTCCACGAACCTGAAATCGAGTTCGCGATCGCCTTGGCCAAGCTCGTTTTGCCGGTGCCGGGTACATCGTCGAGGAGTAGGTGGCCCTCGGTCAATAGGCAACAGAGTGCCAGTCGAATTTCGTGGCGCTTGCCGCGCACCACAGTGTCGACGTTATCGATGAGCGCGTCGACGACGGAATTTACGCGCGAGATGATCTGGCTAGCCACTGACAAAGCGTACGGCGTTCAGAACCTCAATTCCGGGAGTCCCCTGATCTTGATGAGGACTTAAAAGATAGGGCGTGAGTTGATCTCAACCCAGCTCAGGACTTCGCTCGAGTCGATCAGCGCCTGTTCGACCAGGCCGATGACAGAAGGTACGTCGCGTTTGGCAAGCTCAAGCACGGCAATCGGCAGCCGATCGCCGTCGCGTTGGCGAGTGCTGGGGAGTCGATCGAGTTCCTCGATGACGCGATCGGCATCGCTGCCAAACTCGCGTCGAACCCGATCGATGACCTGGTTGGAAAACAGATACTGCGGGCCGGGCATCACTACAGACTCACCGATTGCGGTGCGCTATGGCCAGTTCGGCGATGTCGCGCATGATGGTGGCAATTTTGTAGTCCTTGGGCGTATAGATCGCAGCAATGCCGATCGCGCGCAGGCCGGGGCGGTCATCTTCGGGGATGATTCCGCCGACGACCACGGGGATGTCGACGCCCATCGCCTTGAGCTGGTCAAGGACATCAGGTACGAGGTTGAGGTGTGAGCCAGACAAGATCGACAGCCCGATGACGTCAGGATCTTCATCGCGAGCCGATGCAGCGATTTGCTCCGGCGTGAGGCGAATACCCGAGTACACGACTTCCATGCCGGAGTCGCGAGCTGCGACGGCGATTTGTTCGGCTCCGTTCGAGTGGCCGTCGAGGCCCGGCTTGGCGACGAGCAACTTGGGCGGGCCACCAGGGATCGACTTGACGAACGCGGCCACTTCGCCGAGACCGCTTGCCGACCCGGTCGCACCGGCCACACCGGTCGGTGCGCGGAACTCGCCGAAGATGTCACGCATCAGAGTGCCCCACTCGCCGGTGGTGCCCCCGGCGCGTGCGAGCGCGATCGACGGCGGCATGATGTTGCTGCCGTCGACGGCAGCAGCACGTAGATCGATGAGCGCAGCATCGACGGCGGCCTGATCGCGTTGGGAGCGCCAGGCCTCAACGTCGGCGATCAACTCGGCTTCAACAGCATGATCGACCTTCAAGATGGCGCCCTCGCCGCCGAGGGGCGAGTCGGCGCTTTCGGTGAAATCGTTGACGCCGACGACGGTGAGATCGCCTGATTCGATTCGACGTGTGCGCTGCGCCATCGAGGAAACGAGGCGCGACTTCAACGTTTCGACGGCTTCGAAGGCGCCGCCCATCTCGAGGACGTCGTCGAGCTCAGCCTGGGCTGCGGCTCGCAACTCTGCGGTCTTGGCTTCGATGACGAGAGAGCCGTCGAAGATGTCGCCGTACTCGAGCAGGTCGGTCTCGAAGGCCAACACCTGCTGCATTCGCAACGACCACTGCTGATCCCACGGTCTCGGAAGGCCCAGAGCTTCGTTCCAGGCAGGCAACTGTACCGAGCGGGCGCGGGCCTTTTTGGAGAGCGTGACTGCGAGCATTTCCAGCACAATGCGCTGGACGTTGTTCTCTGGCTGTGCCTCGGTGAGGCCAAGTGAGTTGACCTGGACGCCATAGCGGAAGCGCAGCGCCTTGGCATCGGTGACGCCGTAACGCTCGCGGCCGATCTGTTCCCACATATCAGTCATTGCACGGAGCTTGCAGGTCTCTTCGATGAAGCGGATGCCGGCATTCACGAAGAACGAGATCGACCCGAATACCTGGCTGAACTGATCGTCGGACACCTGGCCCGAGGCACGCACAGCGTCGAGCACGTCGATTGCTGTGGCCATCGAGTACGCGATTTCCTGTGTCGGTGTCGCCCCAGCTTCTTGCAGGTGGTACGAGCACACGTTCATCGGGTTCCATTTGGGTGCGTGCTCGGTGCACCACGCGACCATGTCGACGATCAGGCGACGTGAAGGTGCCGGCGGGAAGATATATGTACCGCGCGACAGATACTCCTTGACGATGTCGTTCTGCGTGGTCCCACGAAGTTCGTCCGAGGGGATGCCCTGCTCTTCAGCATTGGCCACGTAAAGAGCGAGCAGCCAGGCGGCGGTCGCGTTGATAGTCATGGAGGTGTTCATCTGGCCGGGCGGGATCTGATCGAGCAGCGTCCGCATATGACCGAGGTGCGCGACGGGAACGCCGACCTTGCCGACTTCCCCGCGCGACATTTTGTTGTCGGGGTCATAGCCAGTTTGTGTGGGAAGATCGAACGCAATCGACAGTCCAGTTTGGCCCTTCGACAGGTTGGTGCGATACAGCTCGTTGGACGCCGCAGCTGTCGAGTGGCCTGAGTACGTCCGCATCATCCAGGGACGGTCGGGCACGGTGCGTTCGCTCATGGACCCAGTGTCGTCCGTTCGAGAGGAAATTCTCAAGTTCTTGCTCAAGTCATGGCAGATTTGGCCGAATCAATAAGTGACAACGAAATGATTTGGCAAACAAGAAAATCGCCAAGTAGTTCGAGAGCCAGGACATCTTGTTCCACCCCCTCACAGGGTGTCCCTGGCTCCCGACGTTCCCCATTCAGTGGGAACCGCGTCGGTCGAATGGCGGATTTGACCGGCGCTAGATACGGCGCAGCGGAGTGGACACCTCGCGGTGATCGCTCCGCTCCGTTCGTTTTCGCTGGATTGCCTAGTCGAGAGCGGTAGCAAGCAGACGGAGATAGGCGCGTCGACTCACTTCGTGGCCGCCGAGCGATGCAAGGTGATCGGTCAACCACTGTGTGTCGAGCAATGTTGCTCCCGAGTCGTTGAGCTGGTCGACGAGGTGGACGAGCGCCACCTTCGATGCGTCGGTGGCGTCATGGAACATCGATTCGCCTGCGAAGAAATTATCGATCCGCACGCCGTAGAGCCCGCCGACGAGTTTGCCGTCGAGATAGGTCTCGTAGGACTGCGCCCATCCGAGGTCGAAAAGCTGTTCGTAGGCATCGATAAACTCGGCCGTAATCCAGCGGCCTGTGCGATCAGGGTCGGCGCATCGCTCCATCACGCCTCGGAAGTCGGTGTCGACGCGCACCTCGTACCGTTGGATGCTCTTGCGTAAGGACTTGGAGATCTTGAGCCCGTCGAGCGGAATGAGGCCTCGAGGGTCGGGGGAGTACCAGGCAACTTTGCTGCGCCGCTTGCCCGGATCGACCGGCATCGGGAACATTCCGGCTCGATACGCCGCGAGCAGCGTGCCCGGCTCGAGGTCAGCGCCGAGCGCAACGAGATCAGTTCCAGGAGGCGTGACGAGTGGGTTGGGAAGGACGAAACGCGTCGACGGTGGTTCGCGTCGCGGTATCCGGCCCGTGCTCATTCTCGAATTGTGTCCGCAGTATTGCCAGAATACGAGGCTTCCGTTGAGAAGTTTTCGATATCTCACGCGGGCGTTCGCAGCTCGCTGCCGTGTTCAGGCTGCCGTGTTCAGGCTGCCGTGTTCAGTACGTGCGAAAGCCTTGTTTGCTCTTGCGCCCGAGATGGCCAGCGGCGACCATGCGACGCAGCAGCGGAACGGCGGCGTAGTTCGCGTCGCTGAACTCTGCGTACAGCGCATCGAGAATCGAAACTGAGGTGTCGAGGCCGACGAGGTCGAGCAGCGCAAAGGGGCCCATCGGGAAGTTGCAGCCGCCCATCATCGCTGTATCGATGTCGTTCATCGAAGCGGTGCCGTTCTCGAGCATCCGCACGGCGTTGTTGAGGTACGGGAACAGCAATGCATTGACGATGAAGCCGGCACGGTCTTCGACGTGGACGGCGTTCTTGCCGCAGGCCTCGACGAAGCCGGCTGCAGTAGCGATGGTTTCGTCGCTTGCCGTGAGTGGGCGGATGATCTCGACCAGTGACATCGCCGGGGCCGGGTTGAAGAAATGAATACCGCACACCTGGCTTGGTCGTTGCGTCATCATTGCCAGTTCGACCACCGGGAGGGTTGACGTGTTGGTGGCGAGGATCCCCTCGGGCTTGACGATCTGCTCGAGCTCGGCGAACAGCGCACGCTTCACTTCGAGATCTTCGACAACGCTCTCGATGACGAGGTCGCAGTCGGCGAGCTGTCCGAGATGGTCGGTCACTGAGATGCGGCCGAGGATCGCTTGGCGTTCCTCCTCGGTCATGCGCTCCTTGGCGACGTGGCGCGCGAGGCCGGAGTCGACTTTTGCCAGAACGGCATCAGCGCCTGCCTGGGTGCGGGACCGGACGACCACGTCGAGGCCGGCCCGGGCGACCACTTCGGCCAGGCCGGATCCCATGATTCCGGAACCGAGGACGCCAACCTTCTTGATACTTGTCATGGTGAGAGAATAGTTACCGACGGGTAACTCTGTACAAATCCGCAGAACGCAATGCAAGAAACTCGGGACAGTTTGAGGCGGAATCCGCAGCATTTTGTCCCGAGATTGCCCGCACAACAGACCCAGCGACGGCGGATCTCGTGTGAGCGCCGCGCGGCCCTTGGCTGAAACTGCGGCGAGATGTCACCGAAGTCGATGCTGAAGGAATAACGTCGCCACGAGCGCCGCTGGCGTCTTCTACATCCATGTTCGCCCTGCTCGCCTTCCACCTCGTCATCGGCATCGGCATCGTCGCGGCCGGACAGCAGTTAGGTCGCCAGGCATTTGTATTGGCCGCTGTGGCTCCGCTGGCTACGGTCATCTGGGCGATCACCCAGGCAGGAGGGGTACTCGACGGCAAACCGGTCACCGAGTCATTCAGCTGGGTCGGTGGTCTCGGAATCAGCCTCGACCTGCGGCTCGATGCCTTCGCTCTCGCGATGGTCGCGCTGGTTTCCGGCATCGGATTTTTGATCTGCATTTACGCTCTCGCCTACTTCAAGCCGCACGATCCGGCCACGCCCGTTAAGTCAAATGTTGGCCGCCTGGCCGGAATGATGACCGTCTTTGCCGGTGCAATGCTCGGCGTGGTCCTGTCCGACCATCTCATTGCACTCTTCATCGCCTGGGAGTTGACATCGATCACCTCGTACCTGCTGATTGGCAACGACGACACGAACCCAAGAGCACGCGCGGCGGCACTGCAAGCGATCCTCATCACCGGCATGGGCGGCCTCGTTTTGCTCGCCGGGTTGAACATCGTCGGGCAGGCCGCCGGCACCTATCGCCTGTCCGAGATCATCGAAAACGTACCGACGACTGGCTCGAGCACGGCGCTCAATGCCGGCCTGATCTGCGTGCTGATTGGAGCGTTCACCAAGTCAGCGCAAGCGCCCTTCAGTAGCTGGCTGCCGGGCGCGATGGTTGCGCCGACGCCGGTCAGCGCTTACCTCCACTCTGCCACGATGGTGAAGGCTGGCGTCTACCTCGTTGCCCGCATGGCGCCGATGTTCGCGACCGAAGGGAACTGGCGGGTCGTTCTCCTCACGGTCGGCTCGGCAACGATGCTGATCGGTGGTTTGCGGGCGCTCCGCCAGCACGATCTGAAGCTACTGCTCGCCTACGGCACGGTGAGCCAGTTGGGTTTCATGATGCTGTTGTTCGGCACCGGCGACGACCACATCGCGCAGGCTGGTGTGGTGCTCTTGCTGGCCCACGGCGCGTTCAAGGCGGCGCTGTTCATGGTCGTTGGTATTGTC
This sequence comes from Candidatus Azotimanducaceae bacterium, assembly GCA_047635555.1. Lineage (GTDB taxonomy): Bacteria > Actinomycetota > Acidimicrobiia > Acidimicrobiales > Ilumatobacteraceae > Ilumatobacter_A. The sequence goes on along the minus strand of JBLIKS010000034.1, from coordinate 961 downwards.
GACCACGAGGTCGGCACCCGCGACGTTCGTCGCCTCACAGGCTTTGGTAAGGGCTGGTGGCCGACGCTCATCGCCGGAGTCGTCGGCGCGGCCTCGATGGCTGGGCTCCCACCGCTGCTCGGATTTATCTCTAAGGAGAAGGGGCTCGACGGCTACATCGAGCACGGCGACTTCGTTGGCTCCACGGTGGTCCTCGTCGTCATTGTCGTTGCATCGATCTTGACGTTCGCCTATTCGGCCCGGTTTGTGCTCGGCCTGCTCGGTGTGTTTGCCGACCCCGAATTCGAAGCCAGCTGCGACGGCGACGTCGACTCCCAAACCGCCCACGCACCGTCGGTACTGTTCGCGGGCCCGGCCCTCTTCCTTACTGCTTTTACTCTTGCCGCGGGCCTCGCCCCGGTCATCGTCGATCGGTTGGTCGAGATGGCAACCATCGCCCTGCACCCCGAAGCCGAACCGAAGCACGTCCACCTCTGGTCGGGTTTCAACACGGCGTTCATGCTGTCCTTGGTGATCATCGGTACGGGTACTGCGCTCACTGTGTTTCGGTCGCGCGTCGCAGCAGGGCAGAGCGTCATGTCGAAAGCGATGAGGCTCGTTCCGAGCAGCGAGCAGTCGTTCAACTTCTTGTTGCGTGGCGTCGGGGTCGTCGCGCGTCGAGTGACCGGGGTACTTCAGAACGGGTCGCTGCCTATCTATGTGGCGATCATCATGATGGTGGTGACCGGTGTCCCGCTGATCGCCTTTGCCCAGGAATGGACCGGGTTTGGCGATGTGATCGAAACGCCGGTCCACGTGGTGCTCGTCGCGACGATCATCGCTGCTGCGCTCGGGGCATCGATTGTCCGTCGGCGAATTGCTGCAGCGCTGATGCTCGGTGCGGTGGGTTACGCGATGGCCGGTCTCTATGTCGTGCAGGGCGCCCCTGACCTCGCGCTCACGCAGTTTGCGATCGAGACGC
>JBLIKS010000033.1:0-15903 GCA_047635555.1 Candidatus Azotimanducaceae bacterium | reverse complement strand
CCTGAAAAGATCACGTCGGTCGACATGTGGATGAGCCGGGCACCGCAGGTGGCAGCGGCCTCTGCAACATGGCGGCTGCCGCCGACGATCGATTGGCGCTCGCCTTTGCGGTAGGCGAGGTGCACCACAGCAGCAGGCTTCCAGTCGGTGATCGCATCGATCGTCGAGTCGCGTCGAGTGATGTCCATCGAAGACGACGAGGGTGCAATCAGTTCCCACCGGTTGCTGGCATGGCCGGTCGTGAGGTGGCGGCCGAGAAAACCAGAGCCACCCGTGACCAGCATCAACTTCCGACGTCGCCCCCGTAGTGCCATGCCCGCAGGGTACGGCACGACATCGAAGGCCGTGATGCCGCTGCAATGCCGCTGGGCGGACGTGTCAGGCGGATAGAACTTCCAGGTGCCGATTCTTCATGCCATCGTGCTCGGACTCGTGCAGGGCTTTTCCGAGTTCCTTCCGATCTCGTCGAGCGCGCATCTCCTGTTCGTTCCGTGGTTGCTCGGTTGGGACGACTTCAGTGGTCCTGGAGGCGAGAGTCTGAAGCAGTCGTTCGATGTGGCGCTGCACCTCGGCACGTTCGTGGCGGTCCTCGGATACTTCCGCAAAGATGTGAAGAGTTACGTGGTTGAAGGCACCAAGCTGGTGTTCACCCGGACGAAGCCGGTCACGACCGATGGTCGTCTTGCCTGGCTTTTCGTGCTTGGGACAATTCCCGCTGCGGCGATCGGTGCGATCTTCGAAGACCAGATTGGCACAGCGCTTGGCTCGCCGCTCATGATCGCCCTGTCGCTCATCGGCTTCGCCATCTTGCTGGGCGTTGCTGATCGTGCTGTGGGCACGCGCAAGGTCGAGGACTTCCGGATGCCCGACTCGCTGAAGGTCGGAATGGCGCAGGCGCTCGCCCTCAACCCGGGAACCAGCCGTTCGGGCATCACGATGACCGCAGCCCGCTGGATCGGCTTCGATCGCGACGCTGCGGTCCGCATCAGCTTCGTCATGTCGTTGCCGGTGATTTTTGGTGCGGTCGTGTTCAAAATGTTGAAGATGTTCAGCGAGGGTGGCTACGAGGACTTGCTGGTCCCTATGGCTGTGGGCATCGTGACGTCGTGCATCTCGGGCCTGGTCGCAGTGTGGGGCACGATCAAGCTGGTGAGCACCCGCAACCTGATGCCCTTCGTCATCTACCGCATCGCCATCGGTGTCGTGATGCTCGTGGTCCTCGCGTTCGGCTGGCGCGACAACGTCGCTGTCTGACCCGTCCGCGTCCGTGTCCGGGTCCGAATTTGGGTCCGAATTTGGGTCCGAATTTGGGTCCGAATTTGGGTCAGGGCACAAACAGAATCGACGCAAGGCCGGCCTGAGCTGCAGCGGCGACGATTGGGGCATCGGCTGAAGCGACCGCGACGAACACCACCTCGTCGGCAAGCGACACCACCTCACCCAAGTCGGCGAGCACGATGCCCTCTGACGAGATACGGACGCGGGAACCAACCACGGCACCCCGTGCGAGCGGGTCGATAATCCCGACGACGACGGACTCGGTGGCCGCTCCTGCGACTGGCCCGGCAACGGCGGTGATATCGGTGCTGGTGAGAACTTCACCAGCAGTCACCCGTTGACGCAACGTGGCACCTGCAGGAAGGGATCTCAGCGCAGCTCTGGGCACCAGAGCTTCGGGAAGATCACGTCGCTCGACACGTGGCAGGTCACCTGCTACCCGGTTATCGATTGCAACAAACACCGAAGTGGTTTCACCCCATGCGGCGCGGGCCGCATCGACCTTGCGGAGCTCGGACTGGATTATGAGGCCAACGGCGCCGGCCAGCGCGCAAACAACGAGCCAATAAATCCACCGATGATGGGCCAGGAAAACACGGACTCGCACAGAAACGTGCATGGAATCTCCTCAGAACGAACGAACAGTCGTGAGGGGGAGCCGGTCTCTGTGACTGTAACGCTGGTGACCCGGGTTCACCGGGTTCAGTGGGAGTCCGGGAGTTCAGGCCGGCAGTGCAGGAATTGCAGTGGTGATCAGCTGGCGAACGTGGTCGACGTTCTGCTTCACCATTGCAAAGACGGCGTCCATTGTGACCGGCTCGTGCCCGTCGACACCTGCGTCGTAGTCGGTGACAAGGGCGACCGAGGCATATGGGATTCCGGCTTCTGCTGCAAGGACGGCTTCGGGGTAACCGGTCATATTGACGACGTGCCACCCCATCTGGCGGAACCAGATGCTCTCGGCGCGTGTCGAGAAACGCGGTCCGTTGATGACAACCATGGTGCCCGCGTCGTGCACGGTGATGCCGCCGAGCTGGCGGCCGGCATCGATCAATGCGGCGCGCACATCGCTGGAGTACGGCTCAGCAAAACTCTGGTGATGCACGGGCCCACCGGACCCCGGTGCCCCGTCGTCGGCGCCGACATCGTGGAACGTGTCAGCCCGACCGTTCGTTCGATCGACTACCTGGTCGAGGACGACGAAGGATCCGGGGTGCAGGTCGGGCTGCAACGATCCGACGGAACACGGCGCCACGATCGACCTGACGCCGAGCGATGCCATGGCCCAGACGTTTGCCTGGAACGGAACGCGGTGTGCGACATAGCTGTGTTGACGCCCATGGCGAGCAAGGAACGCGATTCGTCGTCCGCCGAGAGTCCCCACGGCGATCGGTGCGGCGGTCGGGCCGTACGGCGTCGTGATCTCGACGTCGGTGGCGTCGGTAAGGAAGTCGTAGAACCCTGATCCGCCAAAGACGCCAACCTCGGCACCGAGATCGGTTGCCCGGTCATCGAGAGGGATCAGCATCAGGTGTGGTTGATCAGTCGGACGACTTCGACGGTGTGGGCTTCGACGACTTGGTCTTGGTCGAGGTCGATGAGCTCTTGGACGACTCGGACGATGAGCTCTTGGACGACTCGGACGATGAGCTGCTCTTCGAGTCGGACGATGAACTGCTCTTGGAGTCGGATGACGAACCGTTTGACGAATCCGAAGACGTGGACCCGGCCGGTGTCGTCGTCGAGGTTTTGCCGCGATTGTCGTTCTTGAAGAATCCGCTGCCCTTGAACGTGACGCCAACGGGCTGGAACACCTTTTTGACCGCGAGCATGTCTCCGGAGTCAGGGTGGGCGACCTCGGTCAGTGTGTCGTCCTTGAACGACTGCTGAATCTCGATCGTTTCACCGGTTTCGACGAATTTATACACATAGGTGGGCATGGCGAGCACAAAGATATCGGCTTGCGGCCATGCCAACACTGCTCACTGCCCCAGTTCGATGTGCCCCAGTTCGATGTGCCCCAGTTCGATGTGCCCCAGTTCGATGTGAGGGCTGACTCAGTCGCGATTGTCTGATGGGTATGGTTTCGGCCATGCAGGTTCGCAACGCAGTGATTCCCGCCGCAGGTCTTGGCACCCGTTTTCTTCCGGCGACCAAAGTGGTGCCAAAGGAACTGTTCCCAATCGGCGATCAGCCCGCGTTACAGATCGTCATCGACGAGGCGCTGGGCGCGGGGATCGATCACATCGTCGTCGTGAGCAGCCGGAACAAGCCGGCTATTGAAGCCTATTTCAAACCGAACGACGAGCTCATCGGCAAACTCGACGACGCTGGCAAGACTGAACTGGCTGAGCGGCTTCGCTCGATCGGACGAGATTGGCGTGCAACGATCGTTTATCAAGACAACCCGAAGGGCCTCGGCCACGCCGTTGGTTGTGCGCAGGAAGCAGTTGGCAACGAACCGTTCGCGGTCTTGTTGCCGGACGAGATCATGGGTTCATCAGCGCTGCTCGCTCAGATGAACGGTGTGTGTTCATCGACGGGAGGAAGCGTCGTCGCTGTTGCCGAGGTGCCACGGCACCAGGTCAGCTCGTATGGCGTGATCGACCCGTCCGGCGACTTGTCCGACGATGGTGTCATCTCGGTCAAGGACCTCGTTGAAAAGCCCCCGTTCGACGAAGCGCCGAGCAACTACATCATCACTGGCCGGTATGTGCTTACGGCTGATGCGTGGGGCGAAATTGCCGCACTGCAGCCTGGCCGTGGCGGCGAACTGCAGCTCACTGATGCGCTCAAGGCGCAGGCTGCGCGGGCGCCGTTCCACGCCGTGCTGTCCGATGTGAGCCGCCATGACACGGGCAACCCGCTCGGCTTCCTGACTGCGTCAATCGAGCTCGGATTGGTCAACCCGGAGTTGCAAGGGGACTTGCGCAAGTTCCTCGGCAACCTTAAGTACTGAGAACTTTTACAGCCGGCGGAACAGGTCGTGGTAGTCGTTGACCAGGCCATACGCGTCGATGTCGAATTCGGTCTCGAAGCCCGAGTCGAGGTTGCTGTAGGCAAAGCGATTCGTTGCGAGTCGGTGATAGCGCTGGCGGACCGGAACGATGCCGAGCGTTTCGACATCGACCATCGCGGTCGTGATATCGGCGGCGTCTCCGACATCGAGTTGCAGCCGACGAATCGGCAACGTGTTCGTGAATGGCGTGATCGACAGATCGATGTCATAGCAGCCGTCGAGGTCAGGTCGGTGGGCCCCGTTCAGCTCGCCCCAGCGGCTACTGCCATCGGTACCGAGCCACAGGTCAGGCTCGTCGAGATCGCGGAATAACAGAAACTGGCGCATTGACCACGTGGCCGATAGCCGAAGAACGTAGGACACGTTCGCCCCGGCGACTTCGCTGGTGACAGTCCATCCTTCGTTTTCCCAGCGGAGGACGACAGTCTCGTTGCCCGGGCTGTTGAGGTGAGTCCAGCGGGCGGTAAAGCCGTCGGCAGGGAACGCAGTCAACGCAGTCGTCACCTCCAGAACGATACGAGCTGTTCTGTCACACCCTGCTCTCTCTGAAACCGGTCAGACCACGGTGTGACAAGCCGCTGCCGTACGATTTGGCCCATGACGCCGTTGGAAGATGCACAGGCTTTCGTTCTCGAATCGTGTCCACCACGGGAGCCGGTGATGCTGGCGAGGGGGGATGCTGGCGGGCTTGTGCTCGCCGAAGTCGTCGTGTCGACGGAGATCGTCCCGCCGTTCGACAACACCGCAGTCGACGGGTACGCCGTTCGCTCCGAAGATCTTGCAGACGTGCCTGTTGAGCTTGATGTCATCTACGAGATCGCCGCCGGTGCAGCGCCGCAGGGCGACCTCAGCCAGGGGCAGGCCGTCCGCATTATGACGGGAGCGCCGCTGCCGGGTGGGGCCGACGCCGTCGTAATGGTCGAGTATTCCGTGCGGCTCGGCGAGATTGAACGTGACGGTGTGATGGTCGAACGAGTGCGGCTCGACGAGTCCGTTGGTCCTGGTGCCGCGATCCGCCGTGCAGGCGACGACGTGCTCGTCGGTGAGGAACTTTTCGAACCGGGAACGATCATCACCCCAGCGATCGAGGGCGTACTCGCAAGTGTCAATGCGCAGCACGTCAAGGTGTATCCGCGCCTGAAAGTGGCGGTGTTGTCGACCGGCGACGAACTGATCACCGATGGTTCGCCATTGGCGCCAGGACAGATCCGTGAGAGCAACAAGACGATGCTTGCAGGAATGCTCGCCGAAGCGGGCTGCGACGTTGTCGACCTCGGTGTCGTTCGTGACGACGAAGCAGAACTCGAGCGTGTTCTGCGCAGCGCGGCTGCTGACTGCGACGCGATCGTGTCGAGCGGTGGTGTGTCGATGGGTGACTACGACGTCGTGAAAGCAGTGCTCGGCCGCATCGCCGATATGACGTGGATGCAAATGGCGATCAAGCCGGCCAAACCGTTCGCCTTCGGCAAACTCAATGGCGTGCCCGTGTTCGGCCTTCCTGGTAACCCAGTCAGCTCGATGGTCAGCTTCGAACTGATGGCGCGACCCGCACTGCGCCGGATGATGGGCCACCGGCAATTGGCTCGACCGAGCATCGTCGCGATTGTCGATCATGACCTCAATCGGAACGCCGACGGCAAAGTCCACTTCATTCGGGTCAACGGATCGTTCCAGGAAGACGGCCGCTACCACGTGACGCCGGTCGGGGCACAGGGCAGTCATCAGCTTGCGGCCACGGCCAACGCCGACGCAATGGCTGTGGTGCCCGACGGCGGCGGCGTCGTTGCCGGCGGCGAGGTTGCTGTGTTGATGCTGCGCTGACGCGTCGCGGATGGCAAGCCAAACGGTGAAGGTCGAGTCGCTCTGTCGAGCAGACGAGCCGTAGGTCCTAGACTGGCCAGATGGCTGGGAATTTCGAAAAGCTGATCGATCCATTTGGTCGTCACATCGAAGATCTACGCATATCGGTGACCGACCGCTGCAACTTTCGGTGCACCTACTGCATGCCCGAAGAAGGCATGAATTGGCTCGACCGCTCAGCAGTCATGTCGTTCGAAGAGATTGAGCAGCTCGCCCGGATCTTTGTCGAGCGCTATGGCGTGAAGGGGATCCGCCTCACAGGTGGCGAGCCCACGGTTCGGGCCCACCTCCCCGTCCTTGTCGAGATGCTCTCCAAGCTGCAAGGCCCGAACGGGCCGGTCGATCTGTCGATGACCACCAACGGTGCCACGATGCGTCTCGTTGCTCCGAAGCTCAAGGCTGCAGGGCTCAAGCGGGTCAACATCAGCCTTGACACCCTCGAGCGCGAGAAGTTCTTCCAGATGACGCGTCGTGACGAACTCGACAACGTGCTGGACGGCATCAAGGCTGCTCAAGAAGCCGGCTTCGAGCCGGTCAAGATCAACGCCGTGATCGAGCGCGGCACAAACGACAACGAGATTGTTGCTCTCGCCACATTCGGGCGAGAGCAGAACGTCGAGATGCGCTTCATCGAGTTCATGCCGCTCGAAGCTGACGGTCATTGGATGACCGAAACGGTTGTCGGCCAAGACGAGATCGTCGAGAAGATCGGTGCGGTCTACCCGATTGAAGTGATGCCAGCTCGCGGAGCGGCCCCTGCCGATCGATTCCGGTACCTCGATGGAGGCCTCCACGGAGCCGACGACCCCGGTTCGAGGATCGGAATTATTCCGACGGTGACGAAGCCGTTCTGTGGCGACTGCGACCGCGTGCGGCTTACTGCCGAAGGCGACTTCCGGACCTGCCTGTTCGCAACCAAGGAATTCGGTCTGCTCGAAGCCCTACGGTCCGGCGAATCAGAAGATCAGCTCGCCACCAGGATTGAAGCAGCGGTCGGGACCAAATGGGCCGGCCACCAGATCAACCAGGTCAACTTCACCCGGCCGACCAAGAGCATGAGCCAGCTCGGTGGCTAGTCGAGTTCGCTGAAGGCTCTGAATCTTCTGGCTACTACCTTGTCGCCGATCATTTCGAGGCCTTCGTCATCGCGGCGCCAGAGCCACATCAAGATGTCCTGAGCGCGGCCGCGGATGGCGACGTCACCTTTGCGGTGCTCGCGGGTGAAGGTGGCTGCTGGTTCCTTCATGGCGGCGATGAACCATTCGCCGGCGCCTTCGGGAAGATCGTCGTCGGTGCAGTGCAGATGGACGGTGCCGCCGACTTTCATCTCGCCTTCGCGGCGATCGGATGCAGCGAACCACATGAGGAATTCGTCGATCCCGTCGGCGCAGATGGCGGATGGGAAGTCGATCTCGAACCCGAGGGTCACACCGGCGTCCAACAGGTGCATCAGTGTTTCCTGTGCCATCCGGCGACGCACCCATCCGGTCGGTTGGGGAGCACCCGTCCACGTCCAGACCTTCTGGTTGAGATCAGCGGCGTGGAGGGCTTCGCACAGGCGGACGTGCGATTCGAATGCGGATGCGACCAACTCGGCGTCGGTCTCGGGGCGTGCAGGTGCAACAACGTTGCGCACGTCGTTGCGGTCGGTGATCCCTTCAGAGACGATGGAAGCCCAAAAGTTCCAGACTTCGCCGACGTGGTGGACGAGGTCGCCGAGCCGCCAGCCTGGGCAGGCCGAGACTGACGTGGTGAGGTCGGCGCCGTTGACGAGGCGAAGGAACTCGGTGCCGTCGACTCGAATGTGGTCGAGTGCGTCGTAGAAAAGGGGCACCGGCTCGGTCATGACGCGAACCGTACCAATTCGATGCCGACCCCACGCTGTGTTTGAGCGCGTGACTGAGCGCGTGACTGAGCGCGTGACTGAGCGCGTGACTGAGCGCGTGACTGAGATGGCTGGCGCCTCGACGGGTACGGTCGTGGCTGCATGAGTGACCCACAGTTCACACACCTTGACTCCGCAGGCCACGCCCGAATGGTTGATGTCTCCCCGAAAGAACCGACGCACCGTCGCGCCGTGGCCCGTTGCGATGTGCAGATGCAACCGGAGACCATTGCCGCAATCGTCAACCGTGAGGTGAAGAAGGGTGATGTCCTCTCTGTTGCTCGTGTCGCTGGCATCCAGGCGGCAAAGCGGACCTCCGACATGATTCCGCTGTGTCATCCGCTGATGATCTCCAGCGTGTCGGTCAACTTCGAGGTCGGCGACGACCGCATCACCGTCGAGGCGAACGTCGACTGCATCGAGCGGACCGGCGTCGAGATGGAGGCCCTGCACGCGTGCAGTGTCGCGGCGCTCACCATCTATGACATGTGCAAGTCAGCTGATCGCGCCATGACGATTACGGACTTGGCGCTCTGGGAAAAGACTGGGGGACGATCCGGCACCTACCGTCGCGCCAGCGAGGTTGCAGGGTCGAACGCGGCTGATTCGGCCTGAGTCCTGCCGTTGGATCCATTCGCTGGATGGGTCGACGTGCAACGACCCCGTGACGGCCAACGCGCCAATTGTTGCGCGTACCGTTACAAACGTCCTAGAATCGTCATATACGCCGTTGAGCAACAGAACCGATCTGTTGTTGACCGACTGAACACCCTTTCTTACCTATGGCCAGACTCGTACTCCTCGTCGTCGCAGCAGCTTGGGCTGCTGTCCTCATCCCCCCGATGCTGCGATCCCGCATCGACAACCGACCTGACTCGTCGGTGACCGACTTTCGTCGGCAACTCAACAAGCTGCAAAGCAACTCCACGCCGGCCCGCGGGTCGGCTCGGTCCATGGGCCGCCCGCTTGCACAATCGTCTTCGCCGCTGCAGCGTCAAGCCGCAGGGGGCCGCCCCGGCCAAGGGGCAGTGCGTCAGGCGCCTGTCCGTCAGTCGCCGGTTGGTCAGGCATCGATGCGCAGCGGAGGCACGGCAACTCGCCAGCGTCCGGCGCAGCGTCATGACCAAGCGAGCGAAGCAACTCGTTATCGATCTCACGGCGACCTCAGCGGGGGTCATCGACGCCCTGAGGTGGGCCGTGTGACCGGGGGTTCTGCCACGTTGAAGCGTCGACGGATGAACGTACTGTTCTTTCTCTTCGTGACCGCTGCGTGCACGATGTTCCTCGCTGCGACGACACAGTCGACGGTGATGCTCTGGGCGTTCGGCCTGTCGTTCCTCAGCCTCTGCGGCTACGTCTATGTGCTTGCACAGTTGCGTGAACGCGAAGGTGTCGAGTGGAACAACGGCTGGCTCGAACAGCACTGACGGTCCAAAGAATCGAGCGCTACACTGCGCTTTCGTATTTGGGGCTATAGCTCAGTTGGTAGAGCGCTTCGTTCGCAATGAAGAGGTCAGGGGTTCGATTCCCCTTAGCTCCACCACCCCGTTTCTGGAAGTTCGCCGACATTCGCCGCAATTGGCGAGAGTTCAGGTGGATCGATTTGGTTGCATGACATCAGCAGTCTTGTGGTTGTCGAGGCTGGCGCTGACACATCGTTGCAGGAAGTCTCGTACGTCGGTGAACGCCCCGAATGGAGACTTCCCCTGGACGACCGAAACGCCGCAACGGCAGCGACACTGAAGCCATGAGTGACCTGTGGGACGAGACTGACGACGGTGACATCTCGCCGATCTGCACGGCGTGCGGGGTGAGCGCGCTGCCACCCGAGGCGCCCTGGGAGGCATCGATGTGCGAGAACCCCAACTGCTCAGAATTCGGCGAGCTGATGGGTCGATGACCGCGGACCGAACCGCTGCAGCGTTGAGCAGCGAGGGCGGCGAGCGCAGCGAGGGTGTCACGTACATCGTGGACCCAGCAGATTCGCGTCTCGACGACTATCGCGAGCTGAACAGCATTGCGGTGCGAGCCGAAATGGAGCGCGACGAGTATTTCATGGGCGAGGGATATGTCCCGATTGACCGGATGCTCGACTCGGGGCATCGCATGCGTTCGGTTCTGCTGCATCCGAAACGTTTGAAGCGTTTCATTCCGACGATGTCTCGGCCTGAGATGGCAGGGGTGCCGGTCTTTGTCGCCGAGCAAGCAGTCCTGGCCGAGGTCGTTGGCTTCAACATGGACCGGTGTTGTCTGGCGTCGGCATTTCGAGCCCCCATGCCTTCGGTTGCCGAGTTGGCGACGCGGTGTCGCCGTTTGGTCGTGCTCGAAGCGCTCAATGACGATCAGAATGTGGGCGCAATCGCTCGGGCAGCGCGCGCGTTTGGCATCGACGGCATGGTCATCAGTCCAACCTGCAACGATCCGTATCAGCGGCGCACCGTCAGAGTGAGCATGGGTGAGATCCTGCACGTCCCGGTCGCCCGGGCAGGCGCCGAGGATTGGCCGGGGGCCCTGCACACACTTCGCGATGCCGGCTTTGAGACCTGGGCCCTCACTCCCGATGTCGACGCGGTCGACCTCTGGGATATGGAAGTTCCCGATCGGGTCGCCGCCGTGCTTGGTGCAGAGGGCCATGGCCTAGAGGCCAAGACGATGGATGCGTCGACGCATCGTGTTCGGATCTCGATCTCCGCCAACGTCGACTCGCTCAACGTTGGCCATGCTGCGGCGGTCACGTTCGCAGTGATTGGTCGCCCGGCGCGGGCTCGATGAAGTTCGACCGGCCGTGACGACGGCCGGATTCCCCTGAGCACAACCCGGTTGAAATCCTGATCGTTGTGCATAATGATTTGGTGTACGACGCACTCTGTCTTTTGAGTTTCGGCGGTCCGAATGGGCCCGACGATGTGATGCCGTTCCTTCGCAATGTCACCGCTGGGCGCAACGTGCCTGACGAGCGGCTTGCTGTGGTCGCCAAACAGTACGAACAGTTCGGGGGACGCTCACCAATCAACGATCAGAACGAAGCGCTGATCGTCGCGCTGAGATCTGAATTCGACTCGGTGGGCATCGAGCTGCCGATCTACTTCGGCAACCGCAACTGGGAGCCTTACCTGCCCGACACGGTCGCGCAGATGCGTGACGACGGTGTGGCGAATGCGCTCGTGCTGGCTACCTCGGCGTTCTCGTCGTACAGTGGTTGTCGCCAGTACCGCGAGGACCTCGCCAAGGCGAGCGAAGCGGTGGGCGCCGACGCTCCTGGCCTCCACAAGCTGCGCCTGTATTACAACCATCCCGGTTTCGTCGATGCGGTCGTCGCCCGCATCGAAGAAGTCCATCGGCCAGATGCGCGTTTGGTTTTCACCGCACATTCGATCCCGTTGTCGATGGCGCAGTGGTGCGATTACCAAACGCAGCTCGACGAGATAGCGGGCCTGGTCGCCGACCGGGTCGGCGCCGAGTGGGACATTGCGTTCCAAAGCCGCAGCGGCCCTCCACAGGTGCCGTGGCTCGAACCGGACGTCAACGACCATCTGCGTTCGCTCGCCGAGCAGGGCATCACCGATGTGACACTGATGCCGCTTGGCTTCATCAGCGACCACATGGAAGTGCAGTTCGACCTCGACTTTCAGGCGGCCGAGACGGCAGCAAGCGTTGGCATCGACATGCAGCGCGCCGCAACGGTTGGTACGCACGCTGCATTCGTGACCGGCCTCCGCCAACTTGTTGAAGAGAAGCTTTCCGACGGCCCCGTGCTGTGCGTGGGTAACGCCGGTCCGTGGCCTGACCCATGCCCCGAAGGCCACTGCCTCGCCCCGCCTGGATCCGAACCCGTCGGCCGCCCCCGCCGACCGTCTTGAGCCTGGTCGCTGGGCTTCACTCGGCCGGGAGGTAACCGCAATCGGGCCGGGATGATCACCACAACTATGTCGAAGTGAAAGCTCCCGGTATAGCCGGAGGAGCCAAAGACGTCGACTCCGTTCCCAACCGACCGGAGCGGCGTAGACGATGATGTTTTGCCTATATCTCCGGACTATTTTTACTACGAAAGAATGGTGATTCAGCCGTAGATGTTGGTCAGTACCTGGACGGCAAGGGCGATGATCTCGTTGTCGGGCATGGCCTCGATCCGTTCGGCGACCGAGCCGGCGTTGAAGCCAACGATGATCGGCTTGCCGACCACTCGTGCCCAGTTGTCCCATTCGATGAAGAGACCAGGTTCGTCACCGACGTACCCAATGAGGTCGACGTCTTCGTCCCAGAAGACCTCGTCGAACTTGAGAATTACGCGGTCGAGCACGCCCATGCCGAGCCGGCCAATAGCGGCCAGTTTGTCGCCAGGGAGTCCGGGTTCGAACGTGATCACGCCGGCTTTGAGCACGCCGAGTGGCACGGTGACCAGTACTCGGTCAGCGAAGACGACCGAGTCGTCGTCGAACTTGATTTCGACGCCCTTGTCGCTGTGGCCGATGGAGGTGACGATTCGTTCCAACTGCACATCGATGCCCTCAGCCAGTGGCGCCAGCAGATTGATGTAACCGTTGGGCAGCACTGTCTCGTCGCCCTCGAACTGTTCGCCTTCGACCAGCGACTCGGGTGAGAGCTGGCCGATGTCAGCAGCAGCCTCGTGCTCGGCGACCGAACCAGCGACGTAGCGGGCGATGCGCGCTTCGTCCTCGTCGAGTTCGGCGATGGTGCGCTCGATGACATCGCCGACTGTCGTGGCACCGTCGAAGTCAAGCTGCTGGAGCAGATCCTCCATCGACTCAAGCAGGTCGTCGTCGACTTCCTCGCCATCGGTGTCATAGAGAACGCTTTCGTCTTCGTCTGTGACAAATCGTTCGACGTTGAACTGCTCGGCAAGCTCGGTCAGGGGGTTGCCATCAGCGCCGTGAATCCACCCTGCCCCGATCTCTAGTGAGGCCCCGAGACTCGTGTCGCTGTGAACGCGACCTCCGATCCGGTCGCGACCCTCGACGATGGTCACGGCGTACCCAGCATCGGCGAGCGAGCGGGCTGCGCCAAGGCCAGCGGCGCCGGCCCCGATGATCACGATTGCATCCCCATCGTTCGCAATCGCGTCGATTTCGGCTGCATTTGAACGACCGGAGAGCAGCGCTCCGTGAACGGTGGCCGGGTAGTCGAGTGAAGTGGCCTCCCCGGCGAAGAACAGCCGTCCGTCGACGGACGCGCCCAATGCGGCTCGGTCAGCCGGGCTGGCGCCGGGTGGTAAATAGCTATAGCTGCCGAACGCGAACGGATCCTGCCGCCAACGCGTGATGATCGATGCCACAGGAGTGAACCGGCCCGCAGCAGGCGACTCGTTGGAGATGCCGTCGCTCACGTCGTTGACATCTGTCTCGTCGGGCCCCGTGACGGGCGACGGTTCACCGGCAGTCTCACCAGCGCATGCTGCAAGCACTGCGGCTGCAACGGTGCCCGTTAAGAAGGTGCGTCGACCCAGCACGTTGCCTCGACTGTCGACCCGTGGAACCGGGCCGACGCTCACGATGTGAGATGGGCGCGAAGGCTTGCGGCATCGCGAGCGAGGAACGCTGCATTGATGCCCTGCCGTTCGAGAATCTGGTCGAGCGTCTTGACCGCCTGTGGGATTGGATGTTCTACGAAGAACATCTGCACGTCGGCGACCAACTCTGGGGTGGTCAGCAACTTCACGGAGTCGACCATGCGGGAGATCGTGTTCGTCGGGAACTCCTTGTTGGCGTGCTCCCAGTTGTCCTTGATGAACCCCCAGGCAGCAGCGCCGTGGCGACGGTTTGCCATTGCCATGCGCAGGACGAACGGAGCGTTCTGCGTTTTGACGTTGTCAGTCAACGCAAACTCGCAGGTCCGCAGAATCAACGCTTTGTCATCGAACTCGGTGAGCGCATACAACTGGCGGAGCTGCTCCTGAGGTGTCGACGCTGTCAGGAAGCCATGCTGCAGCCGCTCGTAGTCGGCAACGGTGCCGGTTGCAGCGACGACAGATGTGGCCGCAGCCACGAGTTCAGGGTCGACAGCGTTGTCGGGCTCGGTCGATGACTCCAGCAGGTCGCGGCAAAGGCCAATGACGAACTCGTCACGACCGAGCACACCGGCGGTCGACAAGAGTAAACCGCGGAGCTTCGCAGCCAGATCGCTCTCGTCTGCTTGCGGCTCGCCGAGTTCGGCGAGTGCGGGCTGGACCAGCGCTCGGACTCGAAGCTGAAAGGCGGGCAGCGCGTCGTCGTCGATGAGCCGGCTGATCCCGCGGAGGGCGATGACGACGGCCTGCCAGACGGCGTGCTCGCGTTCGTCACCGAAATCTTCGAGGAAGGTGAGCAACTCGACTGCCGTCAAGCTGCCAGCCACGGTGGCGGCCCACGCGTCGTCGACGAGGCTGTACCGCTCGAGTGTGTTCATGTCGCCGAGGGCGCCGGCGAGGCGGGCGCGCAGCGTCGTGTCGTACGCGACGCGATAGAACCCGTGGCCGCCAGCGTTGACAATCACCGGAGCGGCCGGATCGGCCAATGCCACCGTGGTGTGCATGCTGTCGAGCAGCACGGTCGTGGTGGTGCCGCCGTTGCTGACGTGAACTGGGACGACCCACATCTGCTCGGTCGGATCAGTGGCAGATTCCGGATTGAGGAGGAACCGCTGCTGGCTGAGCTCGATGCTGGTGCCGTCATCGCTGAGGGTCGCCGTAATGAGGGGGAAACCTGGTTGCCAGATCCACGAATCCATGATCCGTCGGACCGGCTCACCCGAGGTCGACTCGATGGCGTCCCACAGATCGTTCGTCTCGGTGTTCTTGTACGAGTGCAAACGAAGGTAGTGGCTGACGCCCTCGCGGAAGGTCTGTTCGCCGAGGTACTGCTCCAACATGCGCAGGAGTGAGCCGCCCTTTTGATACGTGAGGACGTCAAACATCCCTTCGCAGTCGGCAGGGGAACGGACCTCGAACTCGACCGAACGCGTGCTGTCGAGTGCGTCGACATCGAATGCAGCGCTGCGCTCCAGACCGAAGCTGGTCCAGCGTTCCCAGTCGGGGCGGTAGGCATCGCACGCAGCGATTTCCATGAATGTGGCGAACGCCTCGTTCAACCAGATGCCGTTCCACCAGCGCATCGTGACGAGGTCACCGAACCACATGTGGGCCAATTCGTGTGCCACAACATCAACAACCAGTTGCTGTTCGTTCTGGGTTGAGGTGGCAGGGTCGACGAGGAGCAGGCTTTCACGGAATGTGATGCAGCCGAGGTTCTCCATGGCGCCCGCAGCGAAGTCGGGGAGGCCGGCAAGATCGACCTTGTCACTCGGGTACGGGATCCCGTAGTACTCCTCGAACCACTTCAAGCAGAACACGCCGACGTCCATGCCAAAGTCGGTGAGATGGCTTTTGCCTGGAACGTGCACGACGCGCATCGGTGAACCGTTGACGTCGGTCGGTGCTGTCATCTCGAGCTGACCGACGATGAATGCGACCAGATACGTCGACATGGTCATCGTGTCGGCGAAGCGGATCACGGTCCGCCGACCGTCGTCATTCTCCTCGGTGGTGACCCGTTCGATCTCGGGGCCGTTGGAGATGGCATCGAGCCCGTCAGCGATGTCGAGCGTGATCCCAAACACGGCCTTGAACTCAGGCTCGTCCCAACACGGAAAGGCCCGCCGACAGTCGGTTGATTGCATCTGGGTTGTGGCGATGACCTGCTCAGCGCCATCGGCATCGTTGTAGGTGCTCCGGTAGAAGCCGCGCAGTTTGTCGTTCAAAATGCCCGCGAACGAGATATTCATCGTTGCGGAACCTGTGGCAATTGGTGCGGCCGTGCGGACGATCAACCGGTCGGTCTCTTCGACCAACTCAGCCGTTGCGGGAGTG
>JBLIKS010000032.1:0-16038 GCA_047635555.1 Candidatus Azotimanducaceae bacterium | reverse complement strand
CGTCTCGACGCTGATTCAACAGCGAACACGGGCCTGAATCTCGGCCAACACGCCGACCTCCCGACGCGCGAGACACCGCCCGGTTTCCAGTTTCTGCACTGCGTCGAGAACACGGTCGCAGGTGGATCGTCACGGATGACCGACGGGCTCGCAGTGGTCGCTGAACTCGAAGCGAATCATCCGGCCGAGTACGAGGCGCTCACCACCTTGAACTGGGTGTTCGCCAACCGGGCGCTCGACGGCGACCATCGCTGGATCGGCCCGGTCATCGACCACGGCCAGCTGGGCTCACAGCTGACCATGCGTGCGTTCTATCCGGTCCGGCTTGCCCCGGATATGTCAACCGCCGACGTACCGCGCGCCTACGACGCGATGCGCATTTTCTCGCGTGTGGCCCACGACGAACGGTTCATGCTGCGCTCCCGTTTCGAGTCCGGCGACATTATCGGCTTCGACAATCGACGAATGTTGCATGGTCGCGATGCATTCGATCCGGGTGCCGGATCGCGAGTCCTCACTGGCTGCTACGTCGACCGTGACGATTTACTCTCGCGTCTGCGTGTGCTCGATCGTGATTCCCTGCAACCCCGTCCTGCAACCCGCCCTCGAACCACTGATCAAAAGGAAACCCCATGAGTTCTGTCTTCATCACCTGCGCCGTCACCGGCAGCGGCGACACCGTTGGCAAGTCCGACAAGGTGCCGTACACCCCCGAAGCAATTGCTGACGACTGTATTGCGGCAGCCAAAGCCGGCGCCGCGGTCGTACACATCCACGTTCGCGATCCCGAGACTGGTGCGCCATCGAGAGAGGTCGAGTACTACGCCGAAGTGGTCGATCGCATTCGTGCCTCTGATGTCGATCCGGTGATCAACCTCACCGCCGGCATGGGTGGCGATGTCACCTTTGGTTCTGTCGAAAGCCCGCTGCCGCTTGCCGAGGCCGGTACCGACATGGTGGGTGCGTCCGAACGGCTCGATCACGTCCGCAAAATCCTCCCTGAGATCTGCACCATCGACTGCGGCTCGATGAACTTTGGCGAGGGCGACTACGTCATGACGAACACCCCGTCGATCCTCGCCGAAATGGCCCGCCAGGTTCAGGAGCTCGGTGTGCGTCCGGAGATCGAAGTGTTCGACACCGGCCACCTCTGGCAGGCGAAGTCGCTTGTCGAGCAGGGACTCATTGCTGACCCGGTCATGGTGCAGTTGTGCATGGGAATCCCGTGGGGCGCGCCGCCCGACTTGAACACTTTCATGGCGATGGTCAACAACATCCCCGACAGTTGGACATTTAGTGCGTTCTCGATCGGGCGCAAGCAGCTCGAGTACGTGGCGCTTGCTGCGATTGCCGGTGGCAATGCGCGCGTTGGCCTCGAAGACAACCTGTACCTCGATCGGGGTCAGTTGGCGACGAACCGCGACCTGGTCGAACGGGCCGTCGACATTTTGAGCGGCATGAACTTCGACATCATGACGCCGGCAGAAGTTCGCGAGAAGATGCAGCTCACCCGCCATGGTTGAACTGCCACAGCGCGGTGCGGTCGTGGGGTGTGGTGTGATTGGTGCTGCTTGGGCGGCGCGGATGCGGCTTCGGGGGATCGACGTTGCGGCGTATGACCCGTCACCAAACGCCTCGGAGATATTGGACGACGTGTTCGCCGACGCTATTTCGGCATGGGATGCACTTGGGCTGTCGACAGACCACGTTGGTTCGTTGACCTTGTGTGCCTCGATTGAAGAAGCCGTGGCCGACGCGGGGCTGATCCAGGAAAGTGTTCCAGAGCGGCTCGACATCAAGCACTCGACGCTGGCAGCCATCGATGCTGCTGCACCAGCTGATGCGATCGTTGCGTCGTCGACCTCGGGATACAAGCCGACGGACCTCGCAACATCGATGACTCGCCCAGAACGGCTCGTCGTAGCGCACCCGTTTAACCCGGTCTACCTGTTGCCGCTCGTCGAGATCGTCGGTGGTGAACAGACTTCGCTTGGGACGATCGACCGTGCGATGGACACCTACCGAGCGCTCGGTATGCATCCGCTCCACGTGCGCAAAGAGATCGATGCCTTCATTGCTGACCGCCTCCTCGAAGCGGTTTGGCGTGAGGCGCTGTGGCTGGTCAATGACGGCATCGCGACCACCGAAGAGATCGACGACGCAATCCGCTACGGCTTCGGCCTTCGGTGGGCGCAGATGGGCACGTTCGAGACCTATCGGATCGCCGGGGGAGAGGGCGGTATGCGCCACTTCATGGAGCAGTTCGGGCCAGCGTTGAAATGGCCGTGGACCAAGCTGATGGACACGCCGGAACTGACCGATGAACTGATCGACACCATTGCCGAACAGTCCGACGACCAAGCAGCAGGCCGCTCGATCCGAGACCTTGCGCAAGAACGCGACCGGAACCTCGTTGCGATTCTGCGGGCACTCGAAAGCGTCGACGCCGGTGCTGGCAAGACCATCACCAACCTCCGCGCGCTCCAGGCGTAATCACGTGTGCGTCGAAGTTTTTGTTGGCGAGTCCGCAGGAATCTCGACGCAAACGGGAGAATGTTGGAATGTTCGGGATTTTTCTGTCAACGACTTCGACATCCGTTGAAGACAACGGATTCGCGTGGCCGGTCCTGATCGTGGGCGGATTGATCATCGTGGCCGGCTTGGTCGCCACCAGGGGCGAGTTCCGCAACTGGCGCCAGCGTCGAGCAGACCGGCAAACAGCGAGACACTAGACGGCGTCGGTGCCTTCTTCGCCGGTGCGGATGCGTACGACGCGGTCAACGTTGGTGACCCAGATTTTTCCGTCACCGATCTTGCCGGTGGCGGCGGCATTGGCGATGGCTTCGACCACTTCATCAACACGTGCTTCGTCGACGACGGTGGCAAGGCTGACCTTGGGAACAAAGTCGATTTTGTACTCGGCGCCCCGATAGGTCTCGGTGTGTCCGCCCTGGCGTCCGAAACCACGAACCTCAGAAACGGTGATGCCGGTGACATCGATCGCCTTGAGGGCGTCCTTCACGTCGTCGAGCTTGAAGGGTTTGATGACTGCGGTAATGAGTTTCATGATGTCCCTGGTTCGTGCGATGTGTTCACGGCGTGATGTTCAAAGAGAGTCAGCTGGTGTACGCCGACTCGGCGTGCTGGCTCTGGTCGAGACCCTGGTATTCCGCATCTTCGCCGACGCGTAGCCCCATCGTTGCATCGATCGTCTTGGCGAGGGCATATGTGACGACGAAGGAGAAGACACCGACGACGAGTGCCGCAACAAACTGATCCTTGAGGAGTTCGAAGCTGCCACCGAAGAAGAGGCCTTCTGAGCTGTCTTCGGCAATCGCTGGGTTGACGGCTGCATCGGCGAACAGCCCGAGGAGCAGCGTGCCGACAATGCCGCCGATCAGGTGGACCGCAATGACGTCGAGGCTGTCGTCCCAGTTCATCTTCTCCTTGATCTGCAAGGCAAGGAAACACAGCGCCCCGGCGCTGAAGCCGATGATCAGCGGCGACGCACCACCGACGAAGCCGGCGCACGGAGTGATGGCGACAAGGCCCGCAACAGCGCCGGAGCAAGCGCCGAGCACAGTTGCGTTGCCGCCCTTCCAGCGTTCCACGAGAAGCCAGCCGAGCATGCCGGCCGACGCAGCGAGATGGGTATTGACGAGTGCTTGGGCGGCAAGGCCGTCAGCGGCGAGGCCCGAACCAGCGTTAAACCCAAACCAACCGAACCACAAGATGCCGGTACCGAGCACCGTGAACGGCAGATTGTGTGGTGGCATTGCCACGTCGCCATGGCCCTTACGGTTGCCGATGACGAGAATCACGGCGAGCGCTGCTACACCAGCGCTGATGTGGATGGCCGTGCCGCCGGCGAAGTCGAGCGCACCCATCTCGAGGAGCCAGCCGTTAAACACCCACTTGGCGCCAGGGATGTAGACGAGCAACGACCAGAAGCCGATGAGCACGGCGTACGAACCAAACTTCAACCGGTCGGCTGTGGCGCCGGTGATCAGTGCCGGGGTGATGACCGCGAACATCATCTGGAAGGCGACGAAGGCCATGCCGGGAATGTCTCCGTCGAGGTTGGTGACGTCGGTGAGGAAGAGAAAGTCGAAGTTGCCAATCCAACCGTTGCCGCTGTCACCGAAGACGAGCGAGAAGCCCACGACTGCCCAAATGGTCGACACCAAACCAATCGCGAACATGTTTTGCATCAACATGCCGAGCACGTTTTTCGAACGGACCATGCCGCCGTAGAAGAACGCCAACCCAGGCGTCATGAAGAGGACGAGTGCTGCCGAGATCAGCACCCATGCGGTGTTTCCGGAGTCCAGTGCGAGGAGCATGAGATCGGACCGTAGGCAGGGCATGCCGGGTGTGAACGTGCGGAAACGTGATGTTCACAATCCGGAAACAGAGACACTCCGAACGCCAGCCGACGGTGTGCTTGGGCGCGGATCGGACCGCAACCCAAGGTGTGTCCGCCCCGAAAACGAAACGATCCCCGTGCCGACATCTCGAGGACAAGATGCGACACGGGGACCGTCCGAGCAGAGCGCGACATTGCGATCCGCCGGGCTGTTATCAGACAGCGAAGCCGTGACTACACGGCGTCGGCGCCTTCTTCGCCGGTACGGATGCGGACGATTCGGTCGACGTCGGTCACCCAGATCTTGCCGTCACCGATTTTTCCGGTGGCAGCTGACTTGGTGATGGCCTCGACCACAGCATCGACGGCGGAGTCTTCGACCACGATCTTCACTTGGACTTTGGGGACGAAGTCAATCTTGTACTCAGCACCTCGGTAGGTCTCCGTGTGGCCGCCTTGGCGGCCAAAGCCGCGTACTTCGCTGACGGTGATGCCGGACGAGCCAGCTTCTTTGAGTGCGTCTTTGACGTCATCGAGCTTGAACGGCTTGATGACTGCAGTTACGAGTTTCATGTTGTTGTCTCTTGTCTTTCAGTCAGGTTCAGGCGTAGGACGGGTCGTTGTTGTAGCCGGCCATGCCGTGCTCGGGAACGTCGAGGCCTCCGACCTCTTCTTCTTCGCTCACTCGGAGGCCAATGGTGGCCTTCAATGCGGAGAAGACGATGAGGCTGGCAATGCCGACCCAAGCGATGATGATGACCACCATGAGGGCCTGCACCGCAAGCTGCTCGAAACCGCCACCGTAGAGCAGGCCAGCATCTTCACGTCCGAGGAATGCATCGTCGTAGCGGGCGAAGATGCCGATCGACAGTACGCCCCACATGCCGACCACACCGTGGACGCTGATGGCGCCAACCGGGTCGTCGATCTTGATCTTGTCGAAGAACTGGACAGCGAGGACCACGATGATGCCGCCGATGGCGCCAATGACCACCGACATGACCGGTGTGGCGGTGCCACACGGGCCGGTGATGGCGACCAGGCCGGCGAGCACGCCGTTGCCAATGAATGCGATGTCGGGCTTGCCCGTCTTGATCCAGACGAACGCTGCAGTGGCGCAGCCACCGGCAGCAGCAGCGAGGATCGTGTTGAGCGCAATGCCCGTGACCAGATTGTCAGCGGCGAGCTCTGAGCCGGGGTTGAAGCCGAACCAGCCGAGCCAAAGGATGAACACACCGAGGATCGCGAACGGGATGTTGTGGCCAGGGATCGCTCGCGCCGTGCCGTCTTCGGCGTACTTGCCCTTGCGAGCACCGACAAGCTTGGCGCCGACAAGTGCGGCGATGCCACCCGTCATGTGCACGACGCCGGAGCCAGCGAAGTCGGAGTACACAGCGTCACCGACTGAGAGGCCAGCAATGAAGCCGCCGCCCCAGGTCATGTGTACGACCACCGGGTAGATAATGCCGCACATGAACACGCCGAAGATGAGGTACGACGAGAACTTCGTGCGCTCGGCCATAGCGCCCGAGCAGATCGTGACGGCTGTTGCGGCGAACACTGCCTGGAAGAAGAAGAACGTTCCGTGCGACAGGTTGATGATCCCACTTCCGCCGAGAGCGTTGATGTCGAGGTCGTTCATGAAGAACCACCCGCCATCGGTGCCGAAGAGGTCGTTGCCGCCGCTGAAGGCGAGGGCATAGCCGGATGCGAAGAAGGCAAGGATGCCGATGATCGCGTCGGCCATGTTCTTGGCAAAGATGTTCACCACGTTCTTCGCACGTGTCAGGCCTGCTTCAACGAGTGCGAAACCCGCCTGCATGAAGAAGACCAAACAACCAGCGATGAAGACCCAGATGTTGTCGAGGACCGCTTGGACCTCTGACGCTTCCTGAGCGATTGTAATTCCGGGCATGAGGGCCACAAGGGCGACAACGCCGCCAAGGCCAGAGATGATTCGAAGCGCACGGTTGTGCACGGGGTCCTCCAAAAAGGATCGGGGATAAGGAAAATTTTGCTTGGAGAATCCAGTGGCGCCGTTGCCGTCCGGATTTCGATGCGAAAGCTACGGACCGTCGATGTCACGCGTGTCGCGGCTCTGTTTCGGCTCCGTGAACAGTCGTCAGCGCGTGTCGGCGAGGGTGCGCGGGAGGGTGTGGGGGAGGGCGCGGGGGACGGGCTGGGTGCGCGAGAGCCGAAAAACGAATGTGCCCGCCTCCATCACGCAAGGCGGGCACATCGAATTGGCGGACCGGGCAGCCATGGGGACTGACCGGACGAGCCGTCCGCCCTCAGTGGGGGACCAGTTTTCTCGAGGGGGTTGAGGCACTGATTGAGCTGAGGGCGAAACGACTGTCCCATACGAGGTAAGGACGCGACATACGGTAAGGACGCGATGTTGCGTGAGTGTGCGATTCTCGTAAACGAGTTGTGAACAGTCAGCATCGGGACGGGGGTGATTCTGCACTTCCGGGCTGCGGAAGCGACGAATGCCACATGCGACAAATTCGGGGCGACGTTGGTGCAACAGCAAGACTGTCCACTATGGATTTGACGTACCCCAACGAAGCCGAAGAATTTCGCGCCGAAATCAAGGGGTGGCTCCTCGACAACCTCCCCGACGGCTGGTTTGACGATGGCTTCGAGATGACAACGAGCGAGCGCGAGGCGTTTAACGCCGAGTGGCCCGCGAAGCTCTTCGAAGGTGGTTGGATCTGCGCCACTTGGCCCGCCGAATACGGCGGCAAGGGACTGACCACGATGCAGGGCGTCGCTCTGTCGGAAGAGTTCGCCAACGCGAAGGCCCCGATGCGTGGTGACTTCTTCGGTGACACGCTGGTCGGCCCGACGCTGCTCCAGTGGGGAACCGAAGAACAGAAGCAGGAATTTCTGCCGGGCATCCTGCAGGGTCGGACTCGCTGGTGCCAGGGCTTTTCGGAGCCCGACTCTGGTTCCGACTTGGCGTCGATCAAGACGACCGCCGAGCTCGACGGTGACGAGTGGGTTATCAATGGCCAGAAGGTCTGGACCACACAGGGTCACCACGCCGACTACTGCTTCCTCCTGACGCGTACGGACCCCGAGGCGAAGAAGCACGCCGGCATCTCCTACATGCTCGTCCCGATGAACCAGCCAGGTGTCGAAGTTCGCGGCATCACGCAGCCCGACGGCACCGCCGAGTTCTGTGAGGTGTTCTTCTCAGACGCACGCTGTGCCAAGGACGCCGTTGTCGGCGGTGTCAACAACGGCTGGAAGGTCGCGAACTCGACACTCGGCTTCGAACGCGGCCAGTCGGCCACCACTGGGTTCCGGCGTTTCGCTGAGGAGTTCCGGATCCTCAAAGAGCAGGCCATCGCCAACGGTGCAATCAACGATCCGCACATCCGTCAGCGTCTGATGAAGTACTACAGCAAGATCGAGATCCTGCGTTTCAACGGCTTACGGAATCTCACTGCGACGCTGAACAAGGGCCGCGGTGCCGGGGTAGTTGACATGGGCACGATCGCGCTCGGAGCGACGAACAAGATGTTCTGGACCGAGATGCATCAAAACGCCATGGAACTCGCGTTGGACATTTACGGCACCGATTCGTTGCTCATCGACGCGGGTCCGGACGGTGGCGGCTGGCCAGGTGCGTCGCGCGACAAGCGCCGCACGGGCTACCCGGTGAGCCCAATGATGTCGTCATTCTTCTTCTCGCGGTCCGAGACCATCTGGGGCGGCACGAGCCAGATCCAGCGCAACATTGTCGGCGAGCGCGTCCTCGGTCTTCCTAAAGAACCAAAGCCCCTGACCGACTAATCCTCAATGTGATTTCGGCGGTTCGTTCGTCGATCTTCAGCAGCTACCGGTTCGACCCGACTGCCACGATGGTGACGACGCCACTGAACGTGTCGGTCGACGTGGCCCGTTTCTCCTAGCTTTGGGCGCATGACAGTGCGAATTGGAGTTATCGGTGCAGGCGGCATGGGCCGCGAGCACATCACGAATCTTGCTGCGATTGAGGGCGTCGAGGTCGTGGTCGTTGCCGATGTCGCGGCAACGGCAGCCCTCGAGGCTGCTGGCCTGTGCAACGCTGCGGCATCGATCGACGCCTTCGCGGTCGCCCGAGATCCGAGCCTCGACGCCATCGTTATTGCGTCTCCGGACGACACGCATGCTGATCTCACGATCGCAGCAGTCGAGCGCGGCGCCTTCGTCCTCTGTGAGAAGCCGCTGGCCAGCAACGTCGCCGACGCTGAACGGGTCGTTGCTGCAGAGGCCGCTGCCGGGCGCTCGTTGGTTCAGTTGGGTTTCATGCGGCAATACGACCCTGCGCACCTGCAGGTTCTCGGCGCCATCAGCGAACTCGGTCCGATCCGCCATGTTCGTAGTGCGCACCGCAACACCAACCATCAGTGGGAACGCCCGCTCGAACTGGTCTTTTCGCAATCGTTGATCCACGACGTACATACCGCCCGATGGCTGATGGGCACCGAGTTCTCGTCCGTCACGACGCAGGTGGTCAGCGGACCACGGCCAGTCGAGCACGTCATCGTGCTCGGGGCGATGGCTGACGGGTCGACGGTCACGATCGAGTTCGTCGAAGCCACGTACGGCTACGACATCGACGTCGAGGTGACTTGCGAACACGGCATGGTCACGGCCCCACAACCTGCTCAGCCAGTTGTCCGCTTCGAGGGCGCCGGGCATCAGCACATCGGTGACGATTGGTTCGGTCGATTCAGCGAGGCATACCGGGCTGAGGTGGCGGATTGGATCGCAGGGGTGCGGGCCGAAGAAGTGCGTGGCCCGACATCAATCGACGGCTTGGCGGCGCAGCGGGTCGTCGACGCAGCCATTCGGTCCGCAGTTTCTGGCCAACGCGAAAAGGTCTGACCGCCGCCCCCAGGGCAGGTTTGTGACTTTCGGCCAGACCAGATCTGAGTCGGTTCAGAGCTGATTCGGTTCGACATGATGGTTGAGTGCCAATGTCTGGATACTCCTCCGCTGTGGATCAGCATCTTGACGTTGCCTCGGAACGACTGATCACCAAACCATTCGTCACTGTCTCATTGAGCGCCTTTGCGTTCTTCATGTACATCGGAACGCTGGTCCCACTCGTTCCGCTGTTCATCGAGGGCCCGCTCAAGGGTGGTGAACTCGCCCTCGGACTGAATGCTGCGGTTTTCGCGATTGCCGCCGTGTTTGCGCGCCCGTTGCTCGGCCGTTTGGCAGATCGATATGGACGTCGCTCGATCATCATCGGAGGCGCGCTGACGGCCGCGACTGGCGGCATGCTGATGAGTCAAGTCGATTCGCTCGGCCTCTTAATGGCGCTCCGGGCACTCACCGGTGTGGGCGAGGCGGCGGTTTTCGTCGGCTCCGCGACGCTGATTGCCGACCTGTCGCCGCGGGCACGCCGCGCCGAGGGCGCGAGCTACTTCTCGGTAGCGGTGTTCTCAGGCATCGGTGTCGGGCCGGTCTTCAGTGAATGGCTGCTCGACGATGTGAACTTCGAGCGCACATTTATTGCTGCCGGGGGCTTCGCCATATTGGCTGCGGCGATCGCGATCTTTGCGCCGGCGCGCGTCGAGTCGCCCGAAGATTCCGAGTCAACCGTTGACTCGGGCGGCCACGCTGCACCACCCGTCCGAGGCCTTGCCAACAGCGGCATCTTCAAAATTATTCATCCTGCTGCGATCCTGCCCGGTGCTGTGTTGGCGTGTGGGGTCGGTGGCCTCACGACCTTCTTCCTCTTTATTCCTGAGTACTCCCGTGACAATGGCTTCGCCAACTCTGGCCTCTTGTTCTTGACCTATGCGCTCGTCTCCCTCGTCATCCGGATTTTTGGCGCGAAGCTGCCCGAACGTCTGGGGCCGCGACGTTCGGTCACGATCGCCCTGCTTTCCATGGCCGGCGGTCTCACTGTCTTTGCTGCTGCGCCGAACGTCATCGGTCTGTGGGCCGGAGCGTTCCTGATCGGACTTGGTGCTGCATTCAACTATCCGTCGCTGATGGCCCTCACGGTCAACAATGCAAGCGATGCAGATCGGGCGTCGGCGATCAGTTCGTTCACGATGTTCTTCGAAATCGGCTCGGCGGGCAGTGGCCTGCTGATTGGTGGTCTCGCTCAGATTGTCGGCAAACAACTCGGATTCCTTGGTGGCGTCGTCTCTTGCCTGGTCGGTCTGTGGCTGCTACGCACCAAGCTCGCGCCCGCTGGGTCAGACGATGGCCCCAATGCCGGCGAGCGGAAATCAGACGTCCACCTGGCTGGCTGATTTCCGCTGGTGTTTGTCGGCAGTGACCGGCATCATGGAGGCGTGCCACCCCTCGATCACGACCATTGCTACAGCATTGTTCAGAACGCCGACCGGCGCTTCGACGGGTGGTTCGTGACTGCGGTTCGCACGACAGGGATCTATTGCCGCCCGAGTTGTCCGGCGATTACGCCGAAGCAAACGAACGTCGAGTTCCATCACACGGCCGCTGCTGCACAGCAACGCGGCTTCCGAGCATGCAAGCGGTGTCGGCCTGACGCGTCGCCCGGCTCGCCGGAGTGGAATCTGCGTCAGGATCTGATTGGTCGGGCAATGCGCCTGATTGCAGATGGCGCTGTCGAACGCGACGGCGTAACGGGTCTTGCTCAACAGCTCGGCTACAGCGAACGTCATCTCAATCGAGTCATGACCGATGAGCTTGGAGCTGGCCCGCTTGCCATCGCCCGGGCCCATCGGGCGCACACGGCGCGACTCCTCATTGAGACCACTGCAATGACCTTCACCGATATCGCCTTCGCCGCGGGCTTTGGCAGCGTTCGGCAGTTCAACGACACCGTGCGCGAGGTCTTTGCCTCCTCGCCAACCGAGCTGCGTGCCAAGCGCAGCCCCGCCGGTCAGGCTTCGACGCCGGGCGAGGTCACCCTTCGGCTACCGACTCGTCAGCCGTTCGCCGGCGACGAGCTACTTGCCTTCCTCGGGGCGCATGCCATTGCCGGTGTCGAGTCCTGGGACGGATCGACGTTCGCTCAGGTTCTGTCGTTGCCGCATGGACCGGGCGTCGTCGGGCTGCGGGCAGGCGACGACCACGTCGAGGCTCGGGTGCGTCTTACTGAGTGGGCCGATCTCGCCACGGCTGTCCAACGGATTCGCCGACTGCTCGACCTCGATGCTGATCCGCAAGCGGTCGATGCAGCGCTCGCCTCTGATCCGCGCCTTGCTCCGCTCGTTGCCGGAGTGCCGGGGCGGCGTGCCTCGGCGAGCGCCGATCCGGTACAGACCGCGCTTCGTGCGGTGGTCGGCCAGCAAGTATCGCTTGCAGGAGCACGTACCGTAACCGGACGCCTGGCTGTGGCCCTGGGTGACCCGCTCGACCCGGCACTGGCGGTCGGCAACGAGCTGACCCATGCCTTCCCGACCGTCGAGCGTCTTGCCGAAGCGCCTGATGAACTGTTTGCCATGCCGACTGCTCGCCGGGACACGGTGCGCCGTCTTGCAGCAGCCGTTGCCGAGGGCAGCGTTGTGCTCGATGCGGGCTCCGACCCGCACGTGGCCCGGGATCAGCTCCTCGCACTCAAGGGCATTGGCCCGTGGACCGCTGACTACGTGATGATGCGGGGCCTCGGACATCCCGACGTCTTCCTCGGCACCGACCTCGTTGCGGTCAACGCTCTGACGGCGCTCGGCCTCACCGTCGACGACGCAGCAGAATGGGCGCCGTGGCGCTCGTATGCACTCCATCATCTCTGGGCGAGCCTCGGCACGCTCTCCGCCGCCGCAGCTGCCGCTGCACGACCCCGCAAAGACAACGTATGACCGACGCCAACACCAATACCAATACCGGCAACGACACCAGCTTGTCTTCGACCGTGATGGACAGTCCGATGGGTCCGCTCACACTTGTTGCCAGCAATGCGGGGCTCAGGGCGGTGCTGTGGCCGATGGATGACCCGGCGCGGGTGCCACTCGGCGAGATTGCCAAGACGACCGAGACGACCGATCATCCGGTCCTCGTTGCCGCTGTTGACCAGCTCAGCGAGTACTTCGCCGGTGATCGCCAAAGCTTCGACCTTCTCCTCGACCCGATCGGAACTGACTTTCAGCAGTCGGCATGGATGGCGCTGCGAGCCATCCCCTACGGGACGACTGTCAGCTATGGAGAGCAGGCCGCGGCAATGGGCGACAAGCGCAAGGCGCGTGCTGTCGGGGCTGCAAACGGTCGGAACCCGATCTCGATCATTGTGCCTTGCCATCGAGTGGTCGGTTCGAATGGCTCGCTCACCGGCTTCGCCGGCGGCCTCGAGAGCAAGCAGTGGCTCCTCGACCACGAGTCCAAGACAGCTCAACTTTCCGAAATCGAGACCGTTTCAACGCAGTAGTGATGTGTTTTGATCTCGATTTGGGGCGACGGTCGGGCGCAGTCCGAAATGGAGATCGTCTTGCTGGCTGGGAGCGTCGTGTTGGTCTCAGTTTCTGATGGCGGGAGCCGGGTGATGGTGTGGCAACGTAACGCGATGAAGTACGTGCCATTTGGAAACACCGGTCTGTCTGTCTCTGCGGTAACCCTCGGCTGTATGAGTTACGGCGAGTCGGGCAAGGGCACCCACGCTTGGAGCATGGACGAGACGTCAAGCCGACCGTTCATCGAGCAGGCCCTCGAGGCTGGGATCAACTGTTTCGACACCGCCAACGTCTATTCACTGGGATCCAGCGAAGAGATCGTCGGCCGCGCGCTTGGCGACATGACGAACCGCGAAGACGTCATCATCGCGACGAAGGTACGCGGCAGGATGCGCGAAGGTCGCTTCGGCGAGGGTCTCTCTCGCAAGGCGATCATGCATGAGGTCGACCAGAGCCTGAAGCGACTGGGCACCGACTACATCGATCTGTATCAAATCCATCGCTGGGACCATCACACGCCGATCGAAGAGACGATGGAGGCGCTGCACGACCTGATCCGCTCGGGCAAGGTGCATCACATCGGTGCATCGTCAATGTACGCCTGGCAGTTCAGTAAGGCGCAGTACACCGCCGATGCCAACGGCTGGACGCGATTCGTCAGCATGCAGCCGCACTACAACCTGATCAACCGCGAGGAAGAGCGCGAGATGCTTCCGCTCTGCCGCGACATGAACGTTGCGGTGATCCCCTGGAGTCCAATGGCTCGCGGCAAGCTGACCCGCGAGTGGGGGGCAACGACCAACCGCACCGAAAGCGATGACTTCGGTCGCTACCTCTACAGCATGGAGGAATCGGACCAAGCCGTGGCGGGCGCCGTTGGGGTTGTTGCCGAAGCGCGAGGCGTGTCGCGTGCACAGATCGCACTTGCGTGGGTGATGCGCAACAAGGCAGTGACGTCACCGATCATCGGTGCAACCAAGCCGCATCACATCGACGATGCCGTGGCAGCCGTCGAGTTGGAACTCACTGACGATGAAGCGCAGCTGCTCGAAGAGCACTATCTCCCTCACCCCATCGTCGGCTTCTCTTGAGTCGGTCCAGATCGCCCGATCCCGGCGGCAGCCCTCACCGCTCATTGAGCAAGCTCAACTCGGGTTCATGCTTTCTTGGCCTCGAACGATCTGATCCCGACTCACGGAATTGAGATAAAAAGCGGTGCGCTGGGTTGGCTGGCGGTTGATGGCCCGCCGCTGTGGAGCTTTACTTGCGGGGCTTGGCGGAGGCTGACTGCGCTTTGCGGGCGCGGTTCGCTTCCTTCTTGGCGGCCTTGACAGCCTTGCGCTCGACGCGCAGCTTGTCTTGCTCATCGGCCGGGCGTTTCGAGGTGTCGAGGACCGTCGCTGCTGCGGACTCTGGGACCTTCGGGAGCGCCATGACGTCGTCGTTCTTCAGCAGATCGCGGATAATCGCGGATGCCGGTGCTTCGCCAGCCACCGTGGCAGCGAGCATCATTCGGGCGACGGCGAGGCCATGCTTTTCGACGATTGGCGGGAGCACTTCTTTGAGCTGATCGGTCGACGGGTTGTCGGCGTTCTCGCCGAGCTGCTCGATGCAAGCGGCCAGGGCGGCGTCGGAAATGATCGACGCGATTGCTTCCATGGTGCCATCGATCCGGCCGGTCTTGACAGCAGCGCGCACGCTGTCGACATCGAGTTCGCCTTCGACGAACGACTCAAGGCCCTCACGATGATCGTCGTCGAGCGCCTCGATGGCGGCGGCCAATTCTTCGTCGGTGGCGGCCTTGATCGAGCGGTCGAGGAGACCCAGCGCCTGCATGCGGTTCTTGACGTGATTCACGGCCAGCGACGTTACCGCTGAAACCTGCTGAGCAGCACCGCAGGCCTTGCTTCGGGTCTCGATCGCAACGCGCACGGCTGCTGTATGGGCTGCGCTCGTTCGGTTTGAGATACGGAATGCGAAGTAACACGTTCGCGACGATCTGGGCGCAGGTGCCTCGAGCGCCTATTCTCCGGAAACGCTGACATCGTCGGCTGCCAGGGCCCAACAAAGCCGCAATCAGAGGGACTACACATGGCAACAGTTGTGCTCGAAGGCATCAACAAGGTCTACGACAACGGCTATCACGCCATCCACGATCTCGACCTGAGCATCGCTGACAAAGAGTTTCTCGTGCTCGTGGGGCCATCTGGCTGTGGCAAGTCGACGGCGCTCCGCATGATGGCCGGCCTGGAATCGATTACCAGCGGCGAGATGAAGATCGGTGATCGACTCGTCAACGACGTCGAGCCGAAAGATCGCGACATCGCGATGGTTTTCCAGAACTATGCGCTGTACCCGCACATGAGCGTGTACGACAACATCGGTTTCGCGCTGAAGCTGGCGAAGGTGCCGAAAGAAGAAATCGACATCCGAGTTCGTAAGGCGTCGGCGATCCTCGAACTGGACGCCTACCTTGACCGCAAGCCCGGCCTGCTCTCTGGCGGCCAGCGCCAGCGCGTGGCCATGGGGCGTGCCATTGTGCGCCAGCCTGCCGCGTTCCTGATGGACGAGCCGCTGTCGAACCTTGACGCCAAGCTGCGTGTTCAGATGCGTGCCGAGATCGCTGCGCTCCAGCGCGAGCTCGCGGTCACGACCGTGTACGTCACCCATGACCAGGTCGAAGCCATGACGATGGGCGACCGTGTCGCCGTCCTCAAGGACGGTTACCTCCAGCAGGTCGACACACCGCAGAACCTGTACGACCGGCCAGACAATGTGTTCGTCGGGGCCTTCATTGGTTCGCCCTCGATGAACCTGTACGAAGCCTCGGTGGCTCTCGCTGGCGACGGTGGCCTTGTCACGTTCGGTGCGCACTCGTTCGCCCTGTCGCCGCAGTCGTTGATCAACAACCCGGCACTGCGCTCGTACGACGGCAAGCCCCTGATCATTGGCATTCGCCCCGAGGACTTCGAGGACGCGTCGATGGTCAAAGAAGGCGTGCCCGACAACTCGCGACTCACCTCGAAGGTGACGCTGATTGAAGCACTTGGTTCCGAGATCATGGTGCACTTCCGCCTCGACGCCAAGACCGTCGACTCGGGTGACCCCGATGCTGCAGCAGGGTCGACGAGCGCAACCGCAGCCAACGCCGTCGGCCGCTTTCACCCACGCTCACCTGCTCGCCTGGGCCAACAGGTTGAGGTCGCAGTTTCGGCCGGGAACGTCCACTTTTTCGACGCAACGACACGGTTGGCCATCCGCAACTAACTGAGGTCTGAGAAACGAAGAAGG
>JBLIKS010000031.1:0-16440 GCA_047635555.1 Candidatus Azotimanducaceae bacterium | reverse complement strand
TCTGGCGGGCTGGAGCGTCAGTGCGCTACAGGTACGTGCCTGGGCGGTCGCCGTCGGCGCCGGCGGAAGCTCCGGAGTGGCCCGGCGCGTGCTGTGCTTCACCTTGGACGACTTGGCCGTTCGGGAGTTGACGCATTTGGGCAAGCTGCTGTTGAGCAACAGCCTGCTGGGCCATGAGGCTGGCCTGGATTCCGTGGAAAAGGCCTTCGAGCCAGCCGACGAGTTGCGCCTTGGCAACGCGTAGTTCGGATTCGCTCGGAACTTCGTCATGGTCGAACGGCAGCGCCAGCGATCGCAGCTCTTCCTGCAAATCCTCGGACATCGCCTCGGATAACTCCACAATCGAACGTTCATAGACCTCGGCGAGCCGTTCTCGAGAGGCCTCGTCGAGTGAGGTCATCCGGACCTCTTCGAGCATTTGCTTGATCATCGAGCCAATGCGCATCACCTTGGCTGGCTGTGTGACCGCCTCACGAAGCGCAGTTGGTTCACCAGCATCGTCGCTCGTTGGGGCGCCGACAGGAGGCGCTGCCTCGCTCTCGGCAGATGTTGCGTCGGGAGGCGGTGACGTGTCGGACATGGCGATCTTTCTACCGGGATCCTGCAGCGCCCGTTCGTCAGGCCGTGCCGGCGAGGAGCGGGACGTTCACTTCAGCGGATGTCAGAGAACCGTGGCGGCAGATCAGCTGATAGCTGCCGGAGTCGGCATCTTCGTGGAACGTGACTGCCTCGCGGGCGACAAGCGCGACGTCGCCGAGCCGCGCCCTCACCGGTGGTGAAACGGTTGCGCCAAACCAACGTTCGTCGATGACCTGCTCGCGTGTGACGACCCAGGCAACCGCTCCAACTTCAGCTTCGGCGGCCTGTGCCACATCAGCCAGCGCCCCGGCTGTGGTGTGCAGCCAGCGGAATCGCCCTTCGCCAGACTGCATCGTGACGCCGCGCAACATCGCATCGGATGGCCGGATGATGTTGTCGCCAACGTCGACCTGGCCGTGATCGGCAGTGACGAGCAGCGACGTGCCACTCGGCAGGGCCGCAAGCAGATCGGCAACCAAGCGGTCGGCGGCACGCAGTTCGGCCTCGTAGTACGGGCCAAAGCCACGTTCGTGGGCGATCTTGTCGATGCCGCCGTAGTAGCAATACACGAACTGTTCCCCGGCCTCGACGAGTTCGGCGGCAGCCACCGGGATTGACGACGCCGCCCGCCAGCCGGCTCGCCGACATCCCCGGAGGTGCGCTTCGCTGAATGCTGAGTTTTCAAGCTCGGCCATCGACACGACCGGTATCTCGTAGCCCAGAAACGGGTCGTACGGCTGCACTTCCATTGGCGGCTTCTGGCGGCGAACAATCTTGTCGTCGACACTCCAGCGGAGAACGTTCAAGACGTCGCCGTTGAGCATCATGCGGTAGCCGATAAGCCCATGTTCTCCGGGTGTCAACCCCGTGGTGATCGATGTCAGCGCCGTGGCGGTCGTCGTCGGCGCAACGGTGTGGATCGATCGACCGACGAGCGAGTCGATCGTGGGCATGATCGCTCGATGATCGTTGAGTTGATCCCAGCCGAGGCCGTCGAGCACCAACATGACGCATTGCTCGGAGTCGGCAATCGGTGCCGGCATCCACGTGGGCAGCGTCGACGTTGACCAAGTCCTCGGCCCAAGGAGGGCGGGAATAATCCCGCGCACGTTGGCTCCCGCATAGTCCGGAATGATGGGCCCTATGCCTGAGGAAGTCACTGCTTTCCAGTCCACCATGTTCGAGGGTCCGACCACAAGGTCAGAACCAGGATTGTTCTTCACAAGCGTTTGTGCGAGCAGCTCATTCTCAACCGGATCGATCAGGAACGACTCAAAAATCGTTATGGTAAAGCCGTGCGCATCTCGACCCGAGGGGACTACGCCTGCCGGGCACTGCTGAGTCTCGCTCTTCACATTGACAAGGGCGGCCCCACCTCAGTACGTGACATCGCCGAGCGCACTGCGCTTCCCCAGCCCTATCTTGAGCAGATTTTGCTCGCTCTGAAGGGCGCCGGGATCGTGCGGTCAAAGCGCGGCGTCGGCGGCGGCTACGTGCTTGCTCGCGAGCCCGCAGAGATCATGGTCAGTGACATCATCTCGGCTGTCGATGGCCCGATCACGGTCGGCGACTTCGGCGCGCCCCACCAAGACGGGGCATGTGACCATGAAGGCCAGTGCGTGCTTTTGGAGATCTGGAACCAGGCAGGCGCTCACATGCGCGAGCACCTCGACGGCTACTCACTCGCCAGTATCGCCAGCATCGCCAACGGCGAATCCCCTTGGCCAGTCCTCCACGAACACTGAGGGTCCACCGTCACCTAGTGAAAGCCGTGGTTCAGCGTGCCTCTCAACTGGAGGCGGCGTCGAGCCAGGCTTGCAGGTCTGGCGCGAGCGGGCTGTAAAACGTGACGCGTTCGCCAGTGTCGGGGTGGTTGAAGGCCAGTTCTGCAGCATGCAAAAAAGGACGCTGCACACCGAGGTTCGGGCGGCGCTGACCGTAGGTCGGATCACCGACGAGCGGATGGTTGATCGACGAGAGGTGCACACGAATCTGGTGGGTGCGACCGGTTTCCAGGCGGCAGTCCACACGAGAAACTACGGCGGGTTCGCGATAGGTCCCGATCACCCGGTAGTCGGTTCGCGCATACTTGCCATTCGCCACGACCGCCATCTTCAATGGATCGGAGCGGCTGCGGCCCAACGGTGCATCGATGATCCCGTGCGGTGCGTCAGGAACACCCCATACGAGCGCTTCGTAGCGGCGCGTGCATGTGTGATCGGCGAACTGTGCAATGAGGAAGTCGGCCGCGACTTGTGTGCGTGCGACGACCAGCAAGCCCGAGCTACCAGAGTCGAGGCGATGCACGATTCCGGGTCGGTTCGACTCGCCCACGTCGACGATTTCGGGGAAGCGAGCGAGCAGGCCGTTGGCGAGCGTGCCTTCCATGTTGCCGGCACCGGGGTGCACGACGAGACCGGCCGGCTTGTCGATAACGATGATGCTCTCATCTTCGTAAATGACCGAGAACTCCACATCGGGGTCAGGCTGCGGCAGCTGAATGCGTGGGAACGACGTCGGGTCAACGCCAATGGACTGACCTTCGACGAGTCGGACCTTGCCGCTCGAGGCCAGCTGACCATCGACGGAAACGCCACCGTTGGCGATTGCTGCAGCGGCGTCGGATCGACTGATGTCGCCGAGGAGCGCAACGATTCGGTCGAGACGTTGGCCGTCAAGTGCTGCGGGGACGTCCTCATTGATCATGGTTCAGGGATCTCCTCGGCAGTGACGGATTTGGTGGCAATTCGGGTGTCAGCGGCTGCTGCTGCGCCACGGGCTTCTTCGAACTCAGCCGCGTCGAGCGTTTTCGCCCGACGCGCACTCAGCACGCTATTCAAGATCAGTGCGCCGGCACCGACGTTGATGCAGATGTCAGCGATGTTGAAAATCGGGAACCATTGGAAGTCGATGAAGTCGACGACCGAACCACGCAGCCAGGCCTCGTTTCGAAAAGCTCGGTCGACCAGGTTGCCGGCTGCACCGCCAATGACAAGCCCCATTCCAAAGGTCGACAGCTTGCTTGCCTCGGTTCGCAGCGTGACGAGGAGCCAGACGATGACCAGCGTGGCCACCACTGCAATGACCGGGCCGAAGCCCTGCCCACGGCTGAAGGCCATGCCGCTGTTGAACGCAAGGTTCCAGCGGAGCGTCCAGAAAACGTCGATGACACGATCTGCGCCGAGACCGGTGACTGCCCAGTGCTTGGTGAGCTGGTCGAAAAAGACGACGCAAAGCGCCAGCAGCACCGGGGCCCGCCACACGGCGGCACGGGCGTTGGACATGGAAGAGTTGCGAGCCAGGCTTAACGGAAGCCGGCGCCGCTGACCTTCTCGACCGCAAGGACGGTTGTTTCCGGGATCGCTTCGAGCCGCTCGCGAGGGATCGGCTTGCCTGACACCACCGAGTAGCCGTACGTGCCAACTACGATCCGGGCCAACGCCTCATCGATGTCGCCAATGGACTGGCGAGCCTGGCCCGACAGCAGCCGATCAAGATCGCGTTGGACGACCATGGTGCCGCCTTCGCCACCTTCGTCGTCGAACTGAACATCGCCCATTTCGCCGTTTTCGATCAACGAGATTGCTTCTTCTTCGAGGCGGGTTGCACGAAGCAGTTCACCGGCGCGTCGCGCGAGCAGTTCGTCCTTTTGCGCTTTGAGGAACTTGACATCGAAGTCCTTCGTGTACGCAATGCCATCTTTGCTCGTTCCTCGTGGCTTCGGCACCTCGACGACTTCTGGGACATCGTTCGAGAGCAGCGACGGGAACGGCGACTTCTTCTCTTTGATTTTCGAAGCGAGCTTCGGGGGCACAGCCTGTATCGGCCGCGGGATCGTTGGGTCGACAGCTTTCTTTGCCGCCGATTTCTTCGATGCCGACTTTTTCGATGCGGTCGTTTTCACTGTTGCCTTTTTCGATGTGGTCGTTTTCACTGCCGGCTTCTTCACTGCTGCCTTCTTTGCCACCGTCTTCTTCACTGCTGCCTTCTTCACAGCTGCCCTCTTTGCCACCGTCTTCTTGGCAGCCGTCTTCTTGGCAGCCGTCTTCTTGGCAGCCGTCTTCTTGGCAGCCGTCTGTGAGACAGTGGGCTTTCGCACTGCCTGTTTCGCTGCTGCCTGCTTGGTGACAGGCCTCTTCGCAACGGCCTTCTTCGCCGCCGTCTTCTTAACAACAGACTTCTTGGCGGGTTTCGACGTTTTCGGTGCGGCCATGAGCGCTCCTTGTGGCGTTATTGAGCGCGGGACTATACCTGGTCAGGTGCGCGATTGCGACGGCCATCCCGACGTCACAAGTTCACGAACTTTCAGCGTTCAGGTGCACGTGTCACCGTGATCGAAGGATCACTCTTTTCATCGACGCTCAGGTTCGTGGTGACCGATGTGGACAGCGTCTCACCGCTGATCAGGGTTTCGTGTTCTGATACGGCGTCGAGCCACATCTGCGGTGCGACAATTGTGAGATCAATCCTGTCTGACACCTTGAAATCTGCGTCGCGACGGGCCTGCTGCACCAGGCGCACCAGGTCTCGGGCACGGCCTTCAATTTCGAGTTCGTCGGTCACCTCGATGTCGAGGGCGATCACTCCGGCCGACTTGCTGAGCCCCGTGCTCGCCTGTCCTTCACCGAGATCATCACTCGCCACGAGGGCCAGGGTGTACTCCCCCTCCATCAGCTCAACACCGCCGACGACCACGTGAAGACCATTTGGCCCGTCCGTGCTCGACCAGTCACCCGATTTGTGCGCCTTGATGACATTCTGGACATTTTTGCCGAGCCGCGGTCCGAGCGCCTTGGGAACAAGTTGCAACCGCTCGGTTGCAACAGATGCGACGTCGTCGGTCAACACGATGTTGCGCACATTGACCTCATCGGAGATCAGCGCGGTGAAGTCAGCGAGTCGAGCCGCGTCAGGAGTCGCCACGGTCAAAGAGTTGAGCGGGAGACGGACGCGCCGCTTGTTTGCCTTGCGGACCGACAGCGTGGCCGAACAAACGTCACGGACCAGATCCATCGAGGCAACCAGGTCGTCATTGGCCGGGAGTTCGTTGGCAGACGGCCAGTCGTGCAGGTGAACCGAGCGAGCCGCATTGCCTGCTTCCGCGCTCATGCCTTCGTGGATGGCCTCGGAGATGAACGGCAACAGCGGAGCCGTCACCCGAACGAGGATCGACAACACCGTGTGCATTGTGTCGATGGCGTCGTGGTTGCCCTCCCAGAAACGGCTCCGGCTGCGCCGCACGTACCAGTTGGTCAGAACGTCGAGATAATCCCGGACGTGTTGGCAGGCAGCGAACAGATCGTAGGCGTCAAGCGACGCCGTGGTGTCAACGACCAGGTCGCGGGTCTTGGCCAGCACGTACTGGTCGAGCACGTTGGTCGAGTCGGTCCTGAATTGGCCCTGATAGCCGGCGGCGTTGGCATACAAGGTCAGGAAGTACCAGGAATTCCAGAGCGGCAAAAGCACGTGCCGCACGGTTTCGCGCATCCCATTCTCGGTGACCATGCCATCGCCGCCGCGCAAGATTGCCGAGCTGAGCAAGTGCCAGCGCATGGCGTCGGCCCCGTGTGTATCGAACATCTCCCGGGGGTCGGGATAGTTGTTCAGCGACTTGGACATTTTTGCTCCGTCGTCGCCGAGCACAATGCCGTGGCTGACACAGTTTGAAAATGCGGGCCGGTCGAAAAGCGCCGTTGCCAGCACGTGCAGTGTGTAGAACCAACCGCGGGTCTGGCCGATGTACTCGACAATGAAGTCGCCTGGATAGTGGTTCTCGAACCAGTCCTGGTTCTCGAAGGGGTAATGCACTTGGGCGAACGGCATCGACCCCGACTCGAACCAGCAATCGAGCACCTCAGGCACCCGGCGCATCATCGACTTTCCAGACGGGTCGTCCGGGTTCGGGCGTACGAGGTCGTCGACTTCGGGTCGGTGGAGGTCGGTCACGGTCCCTCCCCCAAGACAATCAGCAAAGTCAGCTTCGAGTTGAGCAAGGGACCCGTAGACGTCGAGTCGTGGGAAATCTGGGTTGTCGGATTTCCACACCGGGATCGGCGAACCCCAGAATCGGTTTCGGCTGATCGCCCAATCTCGGGCGTTCTCGATCCACTTGCCGAAACTGCCTTCTTTGATGTGCGCTGGCTGCCAGGTGATGTCCTTGTTCAGTTCAACCATGCGGTCACGGATCGCCGTGACCTCAACAAACCACGACGAGATAGCCCGATAGACCAGCGGCTGGGCGCAGCGCCAGCAGTGCGGATATGAATGGTCGTACGTGGCGTGACGTACAAGAACACCGCCGTCGGCCAATGATCCGCGCGCCTTCAAGTCAAGGATGATCTGCTTATTGGCGTCAAAGACATGCGTGCCGACGTAGTCGGTGATCTCGGCGGTGTAGCAGCCGTGCTCGTCCATGGGACACAGCGTGGGGATGTCTGCCTCGATGCAGGCGATCTGGTCGTCTTCGCCAAAGCCGGGCGCCATGTGCACGATGCCGGTGCCGTCTTCGGTCGAAACGAAGTCGGCACCCAGTACCTGCCAGGCGTTCTGGGTGCCGTGCAGTTCAGTATCGGTGAAATAGTCGAAGAGCGGCGTGTAGCGGCGACCGATGAGGTCGGCGCCCTTGAGCGTGCCGACACGCGCGGCCGCACCAAATTCTGCCTCGTGGTTGCCGACCAGGGCGTCGGCGATGATGTATCGCTGGCCGTCCTGTTCGAGCACTGCATAGTCAATGTCGGGGCCAACTGCAAGCGCCAGGTTCGACGGCAACGTCCACGGTGTGGTGGTCCACGCGACCATCTTCTCACCGCTGTCGAGCGTGAAGGCGACGGTGACAGAAGGGTCCTGACGGTCCTTGTAGGTGTCGTCCATGCGGGTTTCGGTGTTCGACAGCGGCGTCTCGCAGCGCCAGCAGTAGGCCAGTACTCGAAAGCCCTCATAGATCAGGCCCTTGTCGTGCAGCGTCTTGAACGCCCACATGACGCTCTCCATGTAGGAGAGGTCGAGCGTCTTGTAGTCGTTTTCGAAGTCGACCCAGCGGGCCTGGCGACCAACGTAACTGCGCCACTGATCGGTGTACTGCAGGACACTCGAGCGACACGCCTCGTTAAAC
Organism: Candidatus Azotimanducaceae bacterium; assembly: GCA_047635555.1. Lineage (GTDB taxonomy): Bacteria > Actinomycetota > Acidimicrobiia > Acidimicrobiales > Ilumatobacteraceae > Ilumatobacter_A. The sequence goes on along the minus strand of JBLIKS010000031.1, from coordinate 8,750 downwards.
TTGTCAATGCCGAACGCAGCGATTTCAGGGTGCCCAGAGATGCCGAGTTCTTGTTCAGCCTTGACCTCGGCGGGCAGGCCGTGACAGTCCCAACCGAAGCGTCGTTCGACACGTTTGCCACGCATCGTCTGGTAGCGCGGGATGGCGTCTTTGACGTACCCCGTCAGGAGATGGCCGTAGTGCGGTGTCCCGTTTGCGAAGGGTGGGCCATCGTAGAAGACGAACTCGTTGTCACCGTTCGTTCCAGCATCACGCTGATCGATTGACGCCTGGAACGTGTTGTCGGCCTCCCAGCCTTGAAGAATCTTCTCCTCAAGCTGCGGGAAGTTCGGTTGGGGGTCGACTTCTGGATAGGACACCCCGAAACTCTATCGACCCGCTCTGCCCTGGCAGCGGCCCGTTTCGGCGCCGCCTGACGGCTCAGTCGTTGTCGCGGGCTTTGTCGCGGTCGAAGCCGAACTTCATGGGCGGGCCAGAGCCTGCGTCGCCCTCGTCGTCTGGCAACCAGAGATCGTCGCGCTCGGTCGGATCGTCGAGCGCCATCGCTGAATTATCAAGCGCAACCGTTGGATCATCGGCCTCGTTCGCCTGCGACTCCGAAGCCGTCGCTGTGGCCGAGTCGTGGTCAGCACTTGCAGCACTTGCAGCACTTGCAGCCACTGCTGGTCCTGCTTCGATAATGCCTTCGGTCGCTGCCGAGAGCAGCGGACGGCGCGCCTCGCCGAGGCCGCTGGGGACCCGTTCAGTGAGCTCCATGATTTCATTCGCAGCATCGCGGAGGCGGCTGCGCTGAGCGACAAGGAACTGTTCCATGTGATCGACGTCAGACTCCAGGAAGTCACGGCGCGCCATCAGCGAGTTGACCTCGCCAGCAAGTTCGATCTTTTCGTGTTCGCCAGCCTTGCGAGCTTCGGCGCGAGCCTCTATCAGTAACGCCTGCGCAGCAGCACGACTGGACTCGACGGCGCCAGCAACTTCTGCTTCGGCTTCGTCGCGGACGCGCTGTGCCTCGACGCGAGCCTCGGCAACGGCGGTGTCAGCAGTGCGCTGCGCGAGCAGCAAGGTGCGGCTGATCATCTCGGACTGGTCAACAGTGACGTCGATCGATGGCTCCGAGGGACTCAAGGTACTGGCGTCGGACTGCAACGCAGCATCGCTGGAGAGCTCATGCAGGCGGGCCACAGCGGCACGCGCCCGCGCCTCCATTGCGATCGACTGATTTTGCGCACGTTCGAGTTCATCAGCGACTGCAGCAAGAAACGACTGCACCTGTTCGGGGTCGAGCCCACGTTTGGCAGTTGCGAACTGCGCGGTTCTGACGTGATGCGGATTCATGTCCATGAAACGTCTCCCTCAGACGCTGCGCCCCATCGTGGCAACAGCACTCAATCGTCGTATTCGTCGTACCGCTGCGGCGACGGCGGCTTGAGCAAGTAGACACCTGTCGCCACCTTTTCCATCGATCCGTCCATGGCATAACAGATGCCGCTGGCGAAGTCGATCAAGCGACGGGCGACGCCACGATCAGTCCCCTCGAGGTTCATGATCACCGGCTGGCCATCTTTGAACTTGTCGGCAACTTCTTGCGCTTGGTCGAAACGACGCGGGCGGACAGTATGTGGTTCCATGGATCCTCCAGGAACACTGCGCAGCGCTGGCTGCTGGGGCGGTTGACTGTTCGGGCGGATTTGAACGCCAGAATTGTCGCGGGTAGCGGCTTTGTCGACGCGCGGCCGACGCGCGGCTGCTGATGCGTCAAAATCACGTGATGGGAAGCTCGGTCGTTGCGCCACAGTATCGACGGGCGACTCGGCTTCTGAGCCGAGCTGACGTTGACCACGTGGGTCGGGTTCACGCGCGCCGCGTTGTCGCGGCGGCGCCTCCGGCTCGTCGTAATCGTCGTAATCGTCGTATGTGTCGTCAGGACCGAGACCCAGGTAGTCCATGGTCCGTTTCCAAATGGGCATGCAATCCTCCTGCTCGCTGGGATGATAGCTGACGCGCCCCATCAGAACGCGGACACGTCGCAATGGCTTGAGAGATCATCGTGTTGGGCGTGGTCCGAAGAGCGCGCTCCCAACGCGAACTTCGGTCGAGCCGCATTCGATCGCAATGTCGATGTCGCCCGACATTCCCATCGAACACACTTCCAAATGGTGGTCATCGACAAGCCCGCGAACCGTCTGGAATGCCAGTCGGGTTGCCTCTGGCGAGCCTCCCGTCGGCCCAACGGTCATCAGCCCTCGAACGTCGAGGCCCATCGCCCGGGCATGCTTGAGTAGCATCGGCACATCAGCCGGCAGGCAGCCGCCTTTCTGCTCCTCCCCCGCTGCGTTCACCTGCAGCAGGATGTTTCCCCCTGGCATTCGCTTGGCAACCTCGTCAACCAGCGATATTCGATCGATCGTGGCCCACATCGTGACGAGGTGGGCAAGCTGACGGACTTTGTTCGACTGCAAGCGACCGATGAAGTGCACGTCGACACCGGTGGCTTCGATGACGTCTTCCTTAGACAGCAAATCTTGGGAATAGTTCTCACCGATCAAACGGCAACCTGCCGCAGCCGCAGCGGTGACTGCTGCATCGGAAAACCCCTTGGTCACCGCCATGACCTCGACGGGGTGCTGCCACGTCCGTTCGACCGCGTCGATCCGTGCACGCACCCTTGCGAGTCGGTTCTCGACGTCAGCGACAGTGAAGGGACTCACGGCGTCACTCTGTCATGAGATTCGGCCCAAGCCACCACTGCGTGACGACCCGGTTCGATCCGGGCTCGATGCGAGAACCAGCGATCGTTGCAGCCGGTGCAGCCACCAAGCACCGCTGCTGCGATGCCTCGTCCCACCAATGCTGCTCGAACCGCCGCTGGTGCGTCGAGCGCCAGATGTCCGTCGGTAGTGAGCGCGGTGATGGCTGCTGGAGCACATCGAACGCCGCTTGCAACGAGACCAATATCGTCACAGGTGAACGCGTAGCAGCAGGGATGGACCATCGGACCGATGACCGCAACGGCCACCGAGTCGCCCGCATCAATCACCGCGTCGACAGCCGCGTCGACCACACCTGCTGCCAATCCTCGCCAGCCTGCGTGAGCCGCAACGACGAGCCCGGTCGTGCCGAACAGCACGATCGGAGCGCAGTCGGCTGCCCAGATGGCAATGGGTTGCCCCAACGGCTCCGAGACGATCACGTCGGCAACGCCAGCAAGTGGCCACGCATCAGCGGCAATGGCCGCATCACAGGAAAAGTGAACGTCTCGCCCGTGGACTTGATCGGCCATTGTCCACCGAGAACCGGTGACAGAGTGTTGACGAGCATGCAGCACGTTTGATTTCACCCGCGTTGGATGCATGTCACCGTCGACGCGCTCGGTCGCCACAACGCGGAGCCGAAACGGGCCTGCGACGCGGTCAAGCAGATCGACCGCCATGGCGGCTGCGGTCTACTTCAGGAACGAGGGGACGTCGAAGTCGTCGTCGTCAAGAGGATCGGCCTCGGCGTTGTCGGCGAAGAGCTCGGTGATCCGTGTCGGCGAGGTACCCAACCCGCGATCGTTGCTCGCACTGTTCGACGGCATTGACCCTGAACCCGACGAGGAACCCTCGACACGATCAAAGCCTGCAGCAATGACGGTGACGCGAACTTCATCGCCCATCTCGTCGTCGATGACCGTACCGAAGATGATGTTGGCGTCGGGATGCGCGACGCCGTGGATGATCTCCGCGGCAGCGTTCATCTCGAACAGACCCATGCTCGACGGGCCGGTGATGTTGAGCAAAACTCCACGTGCACCATCGATTGCCGATTCGAGCAGTGGGCTCGAAATCGCGGCCTTGGCTGCCGACACGGCACGTTCGTCACCGCTTGCCTGGCCAATACCCATGAGGGCAGAACCGGCGTTCGACAGAATCATCTTGACGTCCGCGAAGTCAGTGTTGATCAGACCCGGCGTGGTGATGAGGCTGGTGATGCCCGACACGCCTTGCAGCAGCACTTCGTCTGCCATTTTGAAGGCGTTGAGTACGCTCGTCTTGTCGTTGGCAACGGTGAGGAGGCGATCGTTCGGGATGACGATCAACGTGTCGACCTTCTCCTTCAGACGACCGACGCCATTGTCAGCTTGCACCGCACGCTTACGCCCCTCGAACGAGAACGGGCGAGTGACGACACCAATGGCCAGTGCACCTGCTTCGCGGGCGAGCTCAGCAATGACAGGAGCCGCACCGGTACCGGTACCGCCACCTTCGCCCGCGGTGATGAACACCATGTCGGCGCCCTTCACCATTTCTTGGATCTCTTCTTTGTGCGCTTCGGCCGCCTCGCGGCCCACTTCGGGGTCGCTACCGGCACCGAGGCCACGCGTGAGATCCCGACCAATGTCGAGCTTGACATCGGCGTCACTCATGAGGAGCGCCTGCGCGTCCGTGTTGACGGCGATGAACTCAACGCCCTTCAGGCCAGCATCGATCATGCGGTTGACAGCATTGACGCCACCGCCGCCGACACCGATGACTTTGATCACGGCCAGATAATTTTGCGGCGCACCAGCCATCAGCGGATCCCTTTGAGTTGCTTCGTCAGGCGAATCATGTCGTTCATCAGTGTGTCATTTCCATGTGTCCGGCTTGGTACTCGATCGTTCTGATCGGGCTCCCAGGCGTCGTGAGTTACATCCTGCCAGATTTCGGCTGTTCGAGCGGGGACGGTCACAGTACGGTGACCTCGTTGGTCGCCACGTTGATTTCCGTCACTACTCTTGCTGGCAGGTTGTCGAGTTGGTTTTCGAGCCGAACGAGCTTTTCGATCTGATCGCTGTCGCCGAGGGCCGAGCCAAATCGTACCCGAATAGGCGTGGTCTGGAGGGACTCCTCGGCAGGCGCGAGGAAGATGACCAAATCGGCCCCGTCATCGGTCACGTCGATTGCCTGGACCCGCGGCCGAATCGTCGGTGTGAGCTTGGTGACAAGTGAGGCTGCTAAAGCCGGTCCGATCGGAGCGAACTCGCCAGCTGCGAGGTCGAGCGTGTTTGGCCCACCGAGGAGAATAAAGGCCACCGGTTGGCCTTCGATCACGTCGAGCACACGGCCTTCATCATCGAGCACTCGGAATCGACCGTCGGCACCCCGCATCGTGGCGACCGGTGTGCGCTCACGGATATCAATTGTCGCGCTATCAGGCCACTTCGCCCGGACACGGGCAGTTTCCACCCAGGGAATGGCCTCGAGTGCGCGCTCAGCGGCTTCGGTATCGGCAAGGAGAACGGGCGTTCCGCTGAGCTCGTCGATCACTGCATCGAGGCGATTTTTATCGGTATAGACGTTGCCACCGACCGACACGTTGTCGATAGCAAACAAGCCTGATCCAAGGACGGTCAACGCGGCGAGCGCGACGAGCGCCGCGGCAACTCCAGCAACGACCCACTTCAGCCGGCGCAGCCCCATCGCACGATGGACGGTGATCCGACGCTGCCTGAGGCGCGGTTCGATTCCTGGCATCGCGGCGTCTTTGGGTGCGATTGCGTCACCGGTGCCGTCGTCGTCGATGAAAACGGTGCCTTCAGATGTATTGCCGAGATCGCCGCCATCAAGGTAGACGGCATCCGGGAGGTCATCGGCCCCACCGATTGCGATGGTTGAGCGATCACCCGAAGCCCGTGCCCGTGCTGCTGGCGGAGCCTGAATCGGTGCCGACAATGACGAGCTCAGCGGGTCGGGATTGAGGTTGACCGGGCGACCGCGAGCTTCGTCGACCGACAAGGAGTCAAGCTCTGCGCCATCGAAGCCGTCGCCGATCTTGATCGTTCGACGCCCTGGTGGTGGCCTCGTCGATCTCGCATCGGAAGCAGGTAACGGGCCGTCCGAGGTAACGATCGACAGTTCGATCACTGCGTCGAGCGGGTCGACCTCAACAGACGTCGTGACATCAGTGCTGATGTCGCGACTGGGTGAGTCCGACAGTGCCGGGCTCACCTCGGAGGCCGGGGTCACCGGAGATGATTGCGCCGAATCCGACGACACCATGTCATCGTCATCTCGGTCATCGTCATCATCAATCAGTGCGGCGTTGTCATCGTCTGGTTCGACGTCGAATGCCCGCGAAAGTTCGTCGAGAACCGAATCATCGGGCCGCACGCGACCACGGGCCCGCTTTGGCTCGCCGGGAGGCTTGTTCCGTTTCAACATCAGCAGCACGTGCCGAACTCAGAAATCATCGTCAAACCCGATCAGACGGATCTCGCTACGCAGCCGATAGCCCGTGGAACGTTCGACCTCGGTACGGACATGGCGCATCAAGTCGCGGACATCACCGGCTGAGCCGTTTTCGTCAGCCTGGATGAAGTTGGCGTGCTTGTCGGACACAGTTGCCGTGCCCTGACGAAGCCCGCGCAGCCCAGCTCTTTCAATCAATGCACCGCAGGTGACTTCGCCCGGAACCGGGTTGACGAAGACCGACCCTGCGTTCTGCCCCCCGGGCTGGTTGGCCCGACGCCATTGCACGATCTTGCTCAGTTCGGCCTCAGCCGTTTCTCGGTCGCCGTGCGCCAACTGCAGCGTTGCGTCGAGGATAAGTTCGGTGGAAACCAGGCCGCTCCCTCGGAATCGGAGCCCCAAGGCGTTTGCGCTCACAGACCGAACGATGCCAGCTTCTGCCCCGCCGGTCAGGTCACGCTCGATATTCGAGATGTCGGCAATCGTCACAGAGACGAGCGCCGCCGCGATGTCAGAGCCATGGCCGCCCGCATTCATCCGGACCGCGCCACCGACTGAGCCGGGTACTCCGACTGCCCACTCGAAACCCGTGAGCCCAGCAGCGGCCGTGCGCCGAGCCAACACCGGCAGCAAGACATTACTTCCAGCACTGACCGTGGCTGACGACTCCTCAATTTGGATCCAATCGGTCATGGCGGCTGCCGACACGGCAATACCACGGAATCCGGAGTCGGCAACGAGCAAGTTTGAACCGCGCCCGAGAACAAGCACTGGAAGGCCTGAGGCTGCAACGGCTCTGGCGAGCGGAACAAGATCAGCGCGTGATCGGAGTCTGACAAAGATGTCGGCCGCACCGCCGACGCGGTACGTGGTCAGCGGACCGATCGGGACATCCTGCTCGGCGAGGTCCCCCAGCTCAGTGAGCGCTCGCTCAACTGCGGCGGACATCGAGTACCTCAGACGGGAAGGACGCGATGTCGCCGCAGCCCATCGAAATCACTACGTCGCCGTTCCTGGCCTCCCGTGCGACGTAATCGACCAGATCGCTCCGGTTTGGCAGCCAGACGACACGTTTGCCCGGGTTGGCCTCGGTGACGGCGTTGACGATCAGCTTGCCAGTGATGCCAGGAATCGGTGTTGTCCCAGATGCGTAAATGTCGGTAAGGACCACAAGGTCGGCCTGGCCGAATGCGTCGGCGTAGTCCCGCCAGATCTCAGAAATGCGGTTGAACCGATTGGGTTGGAACACCGCAATGATGCGATCCCACCCATCGCCGCTGTCGCGTGCCCCGGTCAGTACCGAATCAATCTCGGTCGGCAGATGGGCATAGTCATCAACGAATGTCGCTCCACCGTCGACACCACGAACATCGAATCGCCGAGCGACCCCACCGAACTTCGCCAAGGCCTCGACAATGTCCGCGAAGCCCACGCCAATTTCGAGTGCCATCGCCGTGGCCGCAAGCGCGTTCCTGACGTTATACACGCCGCGCATTGGCAGACCGATCTCGCCGAGACGGATCATCTCGCCGCCTTGGCGCCGCTCGACACCGAACGTGAACGATCCATTGGTCGCCAGCACATCGACGGCACGCACGTCGGCATCTTCGCTGAGGCCGAAGGTGACACCATCGTGCACGCCGGCGAGTCGGCGGGTGACCGGATCGTCAGCACTGAGGACCTTGGGCCCAACGATCTGACCGAGGTATGTGTCGAAGCTGTCGACGATGGCCTCAAAGGTGCCGTAGTGGTCGAGGTGGTCGACTTCGATGTTGGTGATAATCGAACCATGCAAAGGCAGTTCGAGATGGGTTCCGTCGCTCTCGTCGGCTTCAACGACCAGCCATTCACCACCTGACCAATGTGCACCGGTACCGACGTCTGTGACATCGCCGCCCACGATGAAGCTCGGTCGGAGCCGCGCCTGGGCCAAGATCAGCATCAGCATTGAGGTCGTTGTGGTCTTGCCGTGCGTACCTGCCACAGCCAACGACTTTGCACGAGCACAAATCGACGCAAGCATCCCAGCGCGCCGGAGTACTGTGATGCCAGTTTTTCTCGCCTCATCAAGCTCGATGTTGTGAGCCGGGATCGCTGTCGACGCCGTCACGGCGTCGACCCCGTGCACGTACGCTCGGTCGTGTCCGACGTACACCGCCGCACGCGCCGCACGGACTCGTTCCAGCACGGGGTGTTCGCGAAGATCGCTGCCTGAAACATCGTGGCCCATTTCGGCCAGGGCAATGCCGATTGCGCTCATCCCGGGGCCACCGATTCCGACGACGTGCAGCCGATGCGGAATCGAAAGATCCAGCGGCGCAACCGGTGCTCGCATCGCCGGAGCGCCCGACGATGGAACCTGGGCGAACGGATTGTCGGTCGAGTTCACGATGGAGCAGATGTTAGGGCCACGCGCTCGATCAACGCTGCCAATGCACCAGATCGATGAACGTCACCACGGGCCGAAGCCGCATCACTCAATTGTTTCCGTGCACCACCATCGCTGCGAAGGCGCTCGATCTCGTCACCGAGGCGGCCGAG
>JBLIKS010000030.1:0-16443 GCA_047635555.1 Candidatus Azotimanducaceae bacterium | reverse complement strand
GTCGAAGAAGTACGGCCTCAAGAAGGCTCGTAAGGCACCTCAGTTCACCAAGCGCTGATCGCAGCCTGGCGATGAAGTTTGGTACCGATGGCGTCCGTGGCGCCGCCAATACCGAGCTCACCGCCGAATTCGCATTGAACCTGGGCCGCGCTGCGGCCCAGGTTTTTTCGCGTTTGGGGGCAGACTCCGATGGCTCCGGTTCGATCGACCGGGCACCTCGCGACATTGTGGTGCTCGGCGGTGATACCCGTGAGTCAACTCCGATGTTCCGCGCAGCGCTTGGGGCCGGATTCGCGGCCGAGGGCGTCGACGTCATCGACATGGTCACTGCTACCACGCCACTCGTTGCGTTCGAAGCGCAGCGGCTCGGCGTGATGGGGGCTGTCATCTCTGCCTCGCACAACCCGTTCGGGGACAACGGCATCAAGCTGTTCGCACCCGGTGGAACGAAGCTTCCCGACGACGTCGAAGCACAGATCGAAGCGGCGCTGGAGGTGCTCGGAAATCCGGGCGCCTCGATCGGTCGGATTGGTGTTCATCACGACTCGACGCACTATGTCGAGCACGTGCTCGCCATGCTGGGCGGGCGTGACCTCAGCGGCATCAAGGTCGTGCTCGACACGGCCAACGGTGCCGGAACTGCCGTTGCACCTGACGTGCTACGCGCAACAGGTGCCGAGGTGATCGTTATCGCCAACGAGCCTGACGGCCGCAACATCAATGCCGGGTGTGGCGCGACCTATCCGGAATTTGTCGCGGCGGCAGTCCTTGAACATGGTGCCGACATGGGCGTCGCGCTTGACGGTGATGCTGACCGACTGATTGCGGTAGATCACACGGGCAGTGTCGTTGACGGCGACCACCTCATCGCCATCTGCGCTGCCGACCTGCGAGCGCGCGGTCAGCTCGCCAACGACACCGTGGTTGTCACGGTGATGACCAATTTAGGTTTCCGCCTTGCGATGGAAGCAGCAGGCATCCACGTCGTCGAGACCGGCGTCGGCGACCGCTATGTCCTCGAAGCGCTCGCACTCGGCGGCCATTCGCTCGGCGGCGAGCAAAGCGGCCACGTCATTTTCGCTGACCACGCCACCACTGGCGACGGGCTCCTCACTGCGGTGGCATTGATCGACATCGTCAAGCGGTCAGGAACCACGCTCGAAGCAATCGCCTCGCAGGCAATGACCTCTCTCCCGCAGGTGCTCGTCAACGTCCGGGTGGGCGAGCGGGTTCCCGATGTGGCGGTTCGTCTCGGTGAAGAGATTGCTGCTGTCGAGGCCGAACTCGGCGCAACCGGTCGAGTGCTCGTGCGGGCGAGCGGTACCGAACCGTTGATCCGTGTGATGGTCGAAGCCGCAACGGCCGAGCGTGCTCAGGCCGCCGCCGATCAACTCGCAGCAGCAGCACACTCGCGTTTCGGCTGAACGGTCACACTGTGCCACGCACAGCGTGACCGTTCAGCCGATCACACGCTCATTGCCGTTCAGCGCTTTGCCGGTGGTGGTGTTGTAGCGAAACTATCGATCAGCCCGCGGGAATGGCGATGGTGACAGTGTCCTCACTAAAAATCTCGGCAGTCAGCTGCGTAGTCTCGCCGTCGTTGAACGTCACGGTGCACGAGAACGTCGTGCCAACCTCATTGGATGCCGGATCATCACACTGTGCCGTGGCGGTGAACCCTGGGCTGAGCTCTTCTGCCTTCTCGACAGCGAGCTCCTCGGCCGCACTTTTGAAATCGGTTGCACTTGCGCTGCAAGAGGCGAGGGCAGCAACAATGGTCAGGGCAGAAAGTAGTTTTTTCATGGCGGGAATGTACCACCTATTTTGGCGATCTGATGTCAAAGTGTCCGAGGCGCGATTAAAGATGCATGCAGCTCAGAGCGACGCCAGATGAACGGTCACACTGTGTCAGGCACAGTGTGACCGGCTCAGGGCGCTGGCCCTCGCTAGCCTGACGGCCTTATGTGCGGCATCATCGGAATCGTGAGTCGTCCACCCACGCGAGAGACGCCGACGGCAGATCAAATCCTCGGCGGCCTTGACGCGGCGCTTGCGGCCCGTCCCCACACACTGGCAGTCGCAGCTGAGGCCGGTTCAGTGAACTCGATGCTCAAGGGACTCCCAGGAGTTCTCGCGCTCGCAGGGCAGGTCGACCTCGTGGCGTCAATCACGAGCCGAACCAATCAACTCATGGCCTTCGCCGCAGAGATCGAGGCGGGTCTTGATAGCAACGACGCCGGCCTCGACGCCGATGCACTCGAACGGGCGAGCGCCGACCTGATCACGCTCAAGGATTCGGTGTGGACGATCGCCAACGATCGTCTGCGGACTGTTCGCGAAGTGACAGCGCTGGCCGGCCCGGCAGCGTCGACCTCGTCGCTCACCGGCTACTTGGTTGTCCAGCAGGCTTTTTCGTCGATCGATCGACTCGAAGTGCGCGGTCGCGATTCTGCTGGCGTGCATCTGTACGTGTGGGGCCACGACATTGAGGCCGAAGCGTTGGCCATGCTGCTCGCTGATCGCGGCACCGACCCATTGTTTCAGTCGAACTCCGTCGAGGCGTCGGCCAACTCGCTGTCGTTCGTCTACAAGGCAGCTGCCGAGATCGGCGAGCTTGGTGACAACACCGCTGCGCTTCGTGCCGACCTCGCAAGTGATGCCCTGCTTCGCCGGGCCCTCCAGTCCCCTGATGCTCGCGTCGCTCTGCTCGGCCACACCCGCTGGGCCAGCGTCGGCATCATCTCCGAGCCGAACGCACACCCGGTCAACTCGGCCGAACAGGAGATGCCGGGTGGCACCACCGCTCCCTACGTCGTCGCTGCGCTCAATGGCGACGTCGACAATCACGTTGACTTGCGCGCTCAGCACAGCCTTCGCATCGCCACGCCGATCACCACGGACGCGAAGGTGATCCCGATGCTGATGTCGCGGCATCTCGCCGACGGCGTTGCACCGGTCGAATCGTTCCGTCGGACCGTCGCCGCGTTCGAAGGTTCCATCGCAATAGGCGTCGCTACGGCCAGTGCGCCGTCGACGCTCTTTCTCGCCTTGCGTGGCAGCGGCCAAGGTCTATACATCGGTCTCGGTGACGACTGCTTCATCGTGGCGAGTGAGCCGTATGGGGTAGTTGAGGAAACCCAGCGGTATGTCCGAATGGACGGAGAACAGGGTGGTGAGATCGTGATGCTCGATGGCGCTGCGGCCGGCGACCTCGACGGAATCACGCGACTTTCCTACGACGGTGGCGACTTGCCGCTCAGCGACGACGACATTGCTCACGCGGAAGTGACGTCGCGCGACATCGACCGCGGCGATGCACCCCACTTCCTGCTCAAGGAAATCACCGAGTCGCCCAACAGCTTCGCCAAGACATTGCGCGGCAAGATCACGGGTGAGAGCGACGCGCTACGCGCTGTCGTAGGTGAGCGAGCGCTTCCCGCGGTGATCCGCGAACGTCTCGCCGACGGCACGATCACGCGCATCCGCGTGATCGGCCAAGGCACCGCAGCGGTCGCCGGCCAGAGCACCGCAGCAATCCTCGACGAGCTCACGGGCTCGGCGCTCGACGTCGATGCGATTACCGCAACCGAGTTGTCCGGCTTCCACATGCGGCTTGATATGAGCGACACGTTGGCGATCGCAGTCAGCCAGTCAGGCACCACCACTGATACGAATCGCACCGTCGATCTCTTGCGCGGCCGCGGAGCGATGGTGATCGGCATTGTCAACCGGCGTGGGTCTGACCTGACCGACAAGGCCGACGGTGTGCTGTATACCTCAGATGGTCGCGATGTCGAAATGTCGGTGGCGTCGACGAAGGCCTTCTACGCGCAGGTCGCGGCCGGCGCCGTGCTGTCATGCGCAATCGCTGAAGCTGCCTCGCTGGGCGAACCGAAGCGCCGGCACCAGCTACTTACGGCACTCCGCGAACTCCCTGATGCAATGCGCGAGGTGCTCGAACGCCGTCCTGCGATCGCTGAAGCCGCCCAGCTCGCTCCGCCGAAGCGTTACTGGGCAGTCGTCGGGAATGGCCCGAACAAGGTCGCAGCGGAAGAGGTCCGAATCAAGCTCAGTGAGCTCTGCTACAAATCGATGGCGTGCGACTCGACTGAAGACAAGAAGCACATTGACCTCTCCTCTGAGCCGTTGATACTCGTGTGCGCAGCCGGCTTGGTCGGCTCGACTGCCGACGATGTCGCGAAAGAAGTCGCGATTTTTAAGGCGCACAAGGCGACGCCGATCGTTGTGGCCAACGACGGCGAAACGCGCTACAACGCCGATGCCACGATCAACGTGCCACCGGTCGACCCGGCGCTCGGATTTATCCTGTCGGCAATGGTCGGGCACCTGTTCGGGTATGAGGCGGCGCTCGCCATCGACGCCTCGGCCCTGCCGCTACGCGAGGCCCGCGAGGTCGTTGAGCAGCTTGCCACTCGGGCCCATTCAGGCGACGAATTACTCGCACTCGTCGCCGCTGCCATGCCGAAGCCAGCCGCAGCGTTCCACGATGGGCTGCGTTCTGGTTTGTACGACGGTCATCTTGAAGCATCGACAGCAGTGAAGCTGTCCCGGATCTTCGATGATGTTCTGGCTGACCGTCCGGTCGAGCAGTATCAGCAACAGACCGGCAAGGTCGGCACGCCGGTTGCGCTCATCGATGACCTTGTTGTCGCACTCAGTCGGGCCATCGACGAATTGACGCGGCCCGTCGACACGATCAAACACCAGGCCAAGACTGTCACCGTTGGCATTTCGCGCAGCGACGAAGGCATTATCGGTCGTCCGCTTGTGCAAGCTGTCCTCAACGCCGGAGCAGGTCGCGACGTTCTCAGCTATCGGACGCTCAAAATCCTCGCTGATCTCGACCCGGCCATCGCTGAAGTTCGCGGGTTCACTCGATACGCCGTCGACGGTGATTCGATCTCGGTGATCGATCGAGGTGGCATCGCACTGGAGTTGGAGAGCCGCGTGGTCGGAAACGCCCAGTTGCGCGGCACGAAGCACCGGATTGCTTCCGAACGCGAAGTACTGGTCGCCCAGGGGCGAAGCGACGGTCGAACCGTCATCTTCGTTCCCGAAGTGAAGTCCGGCGAGGCTGTCGGAATCACACTGCTACATGTGGCGTTCCATGGATTGCTCCCTGTCGATGCAATGCGCGGCGTGCTCCAGGGGTACGACCGCCGCTATGACCGCCTCGTTGACTGGGTCACCGAAACTGAGGGCAGCTTCGACGACTCGCTGCTTGCCAAGTTGTCGGTGCAAGAACTCCTTGTCGGTTCGATCTCCGACGCCGCCAACCACTGGCGCTCGTGACGCAATGATCGGCATTGGAATCGACGTCGTCGACATCGAGCGATTTCGTATTTCTTTGCAGCGAACCCCCTCGATGCGGACGCGGCTCTTCACGCCGAGCGAATTGGCCTATGTCGAACCACAGGTCGACCCAGTCCCTTCTCTGGCCGCACGGTTTGCTGCACGCGAAGCGGTGATGAAGTCCTTAGGTCTTGGCCTCGGTGCCTTCGGATTCCACGAGGTGTGGGTCGAACGCGCCGAATCGGGGATGCCGAGCCTGGCGTTCGCCGGCCGAGCTGCCGAACTGTCCGCCAAAGCAGGCGTCACCACTTGGCACTTGAGCCTCACGCACAGCGATCTGGTTGCCGCTGCCTACGTTGTGTGTGAGTAGTTGTGTGAGGAGCTCCTTCGTCGCTCCTTTGCGGCTGCGCCGCTCACCTCCTGCGTCGGTGCACACAAGTCTCAGGCCTGCGGCCTGACTCGCTCACGCTCGGGGGGACGGAGATGCTGCGGCCTGACTCGCTCACGCTCGGGGGACGGAGCTGCCCACCAACCCGTTGGATTCGTGACTGGGCCCGAGCGACTGCGATGATCAGCGCATGCTCATGGAGTTTCAAGAAGCGTGGGAAGAACTGACAGCGCCCGGTGCGCAGTTTGCGATGAAAGAGATCGAGGTGCGGGGGATCCCGATGCGGATCTTCGAGTCGGCGCCACCGTCGATGCGGTTCGTGTGGGAACTCGCAGGCGGCTACGCCGACCGTGACTACGTCGTATTTGAAGATGAGCGGTTCACGTACGCAGAGGCTGACGCGATCATCAAGTCGCTGGCGCACCACCTACGCGAAGAACATGGTGTCGGGAGCGGCGATCGCGTTGCGGTAGCGATGCGCAACTATCCCGAGTGGGTCTTCAGCTACTGGGCAATCATTTCCCTCGGGGCCGCGTGCGTCGGCATGAATGCCTGGTGGACTTCTGACGAGATGAAGTACGGCCTGGCCGATTCGAATCCCAAGGTGTTGATTGCCGACAGCGAACGGATCGAGCGCGTCGGACCGATGCTCGATGAGCTTCGCGAAACGAATCCGCTGCGCGTGATTGCCGTTCGGACGCCGGCTGACGGCAACGTTGAACTACCCGAGGGCGCAGTGCGTTGGGAAGACGTCGTCGACCCATCGTCTGCGCCGGCGACCCTGCCCGAGGCCGATATCGACCCCGACGACGATGCGTGTATTTTCTACACCTCCGGCACGACAGGCGCTCCCAAGGGCGCGCAGCTGACACACCGGGGGTCGATCCACAACCTCCTCAACCTCGCCTTCATGACCAGTGTTGCCGGGCTCGCCGGCGCGAAGGCTGCAGCTGCCGCCGGCAGCGAACCCCCTGCGCCTGCTGACCCCGAGAAGCAGAACGTCTTCATGGCACCGACGCCGCTGTTTCACGTCACGGCGAACAACTGCCTCCTGCACCCAGCCACGATTTCGGGCTCGAAGATCGTCCTCACCTACAAGTGGGATGCGGCGCGGGCGCTCGAACTGATCGAGCGCGAGGGGGTCACCAACTTCTCGGGCGTGCCGACGATGACCCGCGAGATGCTCATGCACCCCGACTGGCAAACCCGCGACACGTCAACCCTTGTCGGGCTCGGTGGCGGTGGCGCACCGCTGCAACCAGACCTCGTCGAGAAGATCGACAAGTCGCAATCGGGAACCTCTCCGAGCACGGGCTACGGCCTCACTGAAACGCACGGCATCGTCACGGCCAACTCTGGCGCGCTCTACGTTGCTAAGCCAGCGTCGTGCGGCCGTATTGTTCCGACACTCGACGGCAAGCTGATCGACGAGGCCGGAAACGACGTTGCGAATAGCGGTGTCGGTGAACTCTGCGTGCGCGGCGCTGTCGTGATCAAGGGTTACTTGAACCGCGAGGAATCCACAGCCGAAGCAATTCAAGACGGCTGGTTCCGTACTGGTGACATCGCCACAATCGACGAGGACGGCTATGTGTTCATCGTCGATCGGGCCAAAGACATGGTGCTCCGCGGCGGAGAAAACATTTACTGCTCCGAAGTGGAAACAGCGATCTACCAGCATGAGGCGGTTGCCGAAGCCGCCGTGTTCGGTGTGCCCGACGATCGCCTCGGCGAGATCGTCGGTGTCGCCATCGTTCTCGCACCTGGTGCGTCACTCGACGATGCTGGCCTCCGCGAGTTCCTTGCGCCGACGCTCGCCAAGTTCAAAATCCCCGAGCGCATGTGGTTCCTTGGTGAGCCGCTGCCGCGCAACGCCAACGGCAAGTTCTTGAAGCGCGAGCTGCGCGAATCACTGACCGCATAGGTTGCAGTAATGCTCCCGGTGCTGACGCCCAGCCAGATGGCGGCAGCCGACGCCGCGGCACTTGAACCCATCGACGAACTGATCGATCGAGCAGGTCGCGCTGTCGCCCGGACCGCCCTGGACATGTTGGGCGGGAGCTACGGCCGAGTGGTCGTGGTGATCGCCGGTAAAGGCAACAACGGTGCCGACGGGCGCGTGGCTGCAGCAGTACTGCGACGCCGTGGCGTACAGGTGAAAATAGTTGACGCCGCTGCGCTTCCAGCCACTCTGCCCTCGGCTGGCCTCGTCATCGATGCGGCCTACGGAACTGGCTTTCGCGGCGAGTGGTTGCCGCCTGATGTTGGAACAACGCTGGTACTCGCGGTTGACGTGCCGAGCGGGGTCGACGCCCTCACGGGCGTGGCTTCGGGCCATGTGCTTCGCGCTGATTGCACCGTCACGTTCCAGGCAATGAAGCCGGGTTTGCTCTTCGGTGACGGCGCCTTGCTGGCCGGGCGCATCGAGGTTGCCGATATCGGGCTGGAACTCCCCTTGGTTGACCAACATCTCCTGGGTGCCGCTGACGTCATGGCCTGGTGGCCCCGGCGTGCGACTGATGCCCACAAGTGGCGCAGCGCTGTTCGTGTGATCGGTGGCAGCGAAGGAATGATCGGCGCAGCACGGTTGTGTGCCGAGGCTGCTGCCCGTGGAGGAGCGGGCTTGGTCAAGCTGTCGGTCCCCGGGCAGTCGATTGAGACTCGGTCTGAGATCGTCCAACACGAAGTGTCGAATGCTGGATGGGCCGCTGAGGTGCTCGCCGATATCGATCGATTCGGCGCCCTTGCGATCGGCCCGGGGCTCGGGCGTGGCAAGCAGACAATGGCAGCAGTACTCGAGACGATCAGTGCGGCTCCGGTTCCCATAGTGATCGATGGTGACGGGCTCTTTGCTTTGACGAGCGATGATCGATCGCTGAGCGTTGTCCTCAGTCGTCGAAGGGCGCCAACCGTGTTGACTCCGCACGATGGTGAGTTTCGGACGCTGACCGGTGCGCTGCCCGGAAATGATCGGGTGTCGGCGGCTCGATCGCTCGCTGCCGACACGGGATGCACGGTCCTTCTGAAGGGGCCGACCACGGTTGTGGCCGCTTCTGACGGTGAGGTGCTCTTGGTTGACCGCGGCGACGAACGCCTTGCTACGGCCGGGACCGGCGATGTACTGACGGGGCTCGTTGCCGTCGGGCTTGCTGCAGGCCTGTCCGGGCTGCACGCTGCAGCTGCTGCGGCTTGGGTCCACGCCGACGCTGCGTGTCGGTGCCCGTCGGCAGGACTGTTGGCTGGAGATCTCGTCGCGGTGCTTCCCGCGGTGCTGACTGGCCTACGGTAAGTACGGCTATGACTGAAATGCAGAATGAAATGCGGAGTGAAACGCGGTGGGCCTGGGCCGAGATTGATCTCGACGCGATCCAGCACAACATCGCGCACCTCCGTGCGGTTGTCGCACCGGCCGCCGTGTGGGCTGTGGTCAAGGCCGACGGGTACGGCCATGGCGCTATCGACGTCGCCCGAGCTGCCATTGCAGCGGGCGCTGAGGGCCTGTGCGTTGCCCTGGTCAGTGAGGGGATAGCGCTTCGTCGGGCCGGCCTCGATGATCCGATTCTCATTCTCAGCGAGCAGCCTCCCGAGAGTGCGAGCGAAATTGTCGAGTACCGCCTCACCCCCACCGTCTACACGCGGCCGTTCCTCGACGCACTCGTCGCTGCCGGCCCGACGAGTTTGCCGGTTCATATGAAAATTGACACTGGCATGCAGCGGGTCGGAGCCCACCCGCATGCGGCGAGCGCGCTCGCTGCATCTATTGCCGAACGGGCGCCGGCAATTCGACTCGCCGGGGTGTACAGCCACCTTGCGGTCGCCGACGAGCCTGAAGATGAGTTCACGGCGCGTCAGGTCAAGCGGTTCGACGGAGCGCTGGCAAGCATCGTCGAGGTCGTTGGAGCGGTCCCCCTGGTGCACCTCGCCAATTCAGCCGGAGCCCTCGCGCACCCTGCTACGCGTCGTTCGATGGTTCGCGTCGGCATCGCAATGTACGGGATTTCACCCGGCCACGGGGTCGACGACTTGTCGAGCGAACTCCGCCCAGCCCTCTCGCTGCGTGCCCGCGTTTCGTACGTGAAGATGGCGCGGGCTGGCAGCCGGATCTCCTATGGCCGGATCTATAAGTTCGAGCGCGACAGCAACGTGGCGACGGTGCCGATTGGCTACGCCGACGGTGTGCCGCGTCGACTGTCGACTCACGGCGGCGAAGTCCTCATCGGTGGCCGCCGCCGCGCGATCGTGGGACGAGTCACGATGGACCAGATCATGGTCGACTGTGGTGACGACGAGGTCCGGATCGGTGACGATGTCGTTCTGCTTGGCTCCCAAGACGGGCCCGATGGCCTCCAGACGATTCGTGCTGAAGACTGGGCCGATCAGCTCGACACCATTGGCTACGAGATCGTGTGTGGTATCTCGGAGCGCGTGCCGCGCTTCTCGCGCCGTAGCATCGAAGGCTGATGTTGCACCTCCGAGCGGCCTCGATTAACGATACCCACGCCATTGCTGGGGTGATCGCCCAGCTGGTTCGCGCCGGCGACATCGTCGTGCTTGCCGGCGAAATGGGGGCGGGTAAGACTGCATTCGCACAGGGCTTTGGTGCGGCGTTCGACATCGACGAGCCAATCACGTCGCCGACCTTCACACTTGTTCACAGCTATGACCTGCCAAGCCCAGCGCGGGGCATTCGCACGATGCACCACGCTGACGTCTACCGGCTCGATCGGACCGCAGAACTGGCCGACCTCGCCCTGGGCGAACTCGCCGAATTTGGCGGTGTCGTCCTGGTCGAGTGGGGAGACGTCGTCGAAGGGACGTTCGGCGATCACCTCACGGTGATGCTCGACCAGGATCCCGATGACGAGGCCGACGAGTTGGCACTCGATCGGGCCCGGTTCATCGAGATTGCTGGCACCGGGGCATCATGGGCTGGCCGCTGGGACCGATTGAAGACGAGCCTGGAGCGCTTTGCATGTTGATTCTCGGTATTGAAACCGCCACCGAAAGAGTCAGCGTCTCCGTAGGCGGCCACGAGGGCGTGATCGGTCTCTTCGAAGTCACCAAAGGACGCCGTCATGCTGAGACGTTGGTGCCAGCGATCGATTTTGTCTGCAAGCAGGCCGGCATCGAACTCGCAGAGATCAGCGTGGTCGCTGTCGACGTCGGGCCAGGGTTATTCACTGGCATGCGCGTCGGGTTGTCCGCTGCAAAGGCGATTGCTCAGGCATTGTCCGTGCCGATGATCGGCATTTCGTCGCTCGACCTCCTCGCATTTCCTTGCCGTCACACCGACCGGGTGGTTGTCCCGGTCATTGATGCGCGCAAGGGCGAAGTCTTCTACGCCATGTACCGGCAGGTGCCGGGCGGAATCCAACAGGTAGCGGAACCGGCTGTCGGCCCCGTCGAAGACCTTGTTGCAGATCTGATGGCGCGCAGTCAAGACGTCTTGGTCGTCGGCGACGGTGCCGTTCGATACCGCGAGGAGATCCTCGAGGGTTTCCACTGCGAGATGGGTGGCGATGCCCACCCGTCGGCCGGGCAACTCGTGCAGTTGGCGCATGCCCGCGCGCTACGCGAGGAGTGGGTGCAACCACGCGACATTGAGCCCGTCTATTTGCGTGCACCTGATGCGAAGATCAATTGGGCGACTCGGGCGGCGCGCGCATGAGCGTGATCGAGCGGCTGCTCCAGCGTACGCCGGCTGATGGCAAAGGTCTGTCGATCACACCGATGCGCAAACGCGACCTCCGCCAGGGAATTATGGAGATCGAAGCGGCCGCCTACCCGGTCGGTTGGTCGCAGAGCGTGTTCGCCACCGAAATCGGACAGGTCGGAAAGGGCGACCGGCACTACGCCGTGGCTCGTCGTGACGGAAAAATCGTCGGCTATGCGGGCCTGTGGTTTGCTGTCGACGAGGCGCACATCACCAACGTTGCGGTCGCACCGATGGCTCGGCGTCAAGGCGTGGCTCGGGCATTGATGTTGCACCTTGCCGAGACCGCAATCGCACATGGTTGCCTTGGTTGGACGCTCGAGGTCAGGGCGACCAGCGCCGGGGCGCAGGAGTTGTACCGCGAGTTCGGGTTCGAAGCTGCAGGCGTCCGCCAGAAGTACTACGACAACGTCGAAGACGCCATTGTTATGTGGTGCCACGAAATGCAGAGCGACGTCTACTGTGCTCGGCTCGATCAGATCCGCGAGGCCGCCCATGTCTGAGTCAATCGCCCATCCTGAGTTCGACGAATCGACCCTCGTCCTCGGCATCGAGACCAGCTGCGACGAGACTGCCGCTGCGCTGGTCATGGGAGGGTACGACGTCGTTTCGAGTGTCGTCTCAACGCAGGTCGAAATCCATGCGGAGTTCGGTGGCGTTGTTCCCGAAGTCGCGTCCCGCGCACACCTCGAGGTCCTCAATCCGGTGATCGCTCGTTCAATCGTCGAAGCCGGTATCGAAGATTCGCGGATTGATGCCATTGCGTGCACCGTGGGCCCTGGCCTCGTCGGTGCGCTGCTCGTCGGTGTGTCGGCTGCGAAGTCGCTCGCACTCGTGTACGACGTGCCGTTCATTGGCGTGAACCACATGGAGGCGCACCTGTACGCGGCTTCGCTCGAGGACCCGACGCTCGAGTTCCCGCTCGTCGTGCTGCTCGTCTCGGGCGGTCACACGATGCTCGTCGAGATGCAAGATCACGGTCGCTATCGGCTGCTCGGTCAAACGATCGACGACGCAGCCGGCGAAGCCTTCGACAAGGTCGCGCGGTTTCTCGATCTCGGCTACCCGGGTGGCCCGGCGATCGACGAGGCGGCATTGCTCGGCGACCCCGAGGCGATCAGATTCCCGCGGGCATTGCTCGATGGCAGCTACAACTTCTCGTTCTCCGGCTTGAAGACCTCAGTGATCAACTACGTCCGCAAACACCCCGATGTGAGCTCGGCCGACGTTGCAGCGTCGTTCCAGGCTGCGGTCGTCGACGTGCTCGTGACCAAGGCTCGAGCCGCCGCGAAGGAAGTCGGCGCGACCAGCATCGTGCTCGGCGGCGGCGTCGCAGCAAATTCGCTGTTGCGCGAGGAAATACTCGACGGATGCGTCAAAGACGGCATCCAGGGTTTCCTGCCGAGCCGGGCGATGTGCACGGATAACGCCGCGATGATTGCGGCTGCCGGCTGGCATCGACTCCGTTCCGACGGGCCGACACCGCTCAATGTCGGCGCCACCCCGAACCTCCGCTTGCCCTTTCTGAATGTTTGAGTGCCTGAATGTTTGAGTGCCTGAATGTTTGAGTGCCTGAATGTCTGAGTCGTCCGAACAGCCTGCCGCTCCGGTGTTCCAGGTGATCGATATCGGCGCAATGCTCGACGTCGACGGCAAGCAGTGGCCCACAGCTGTTATCGATGCGGAAGGCCACCCCGCGATCACCGACCTCGCCCGGGTCCACGCAGTCGAAGGCATCGGCGACATCCGGACCGAGGCGGTTGCGATGCCGCTCGCCGCCGAACTTGTGTCGGATGAGGCAACCCACATCTTTCTGCTGGCCGTGATGATTACCAAGCCGGTCGAGTGCACCTTTGGCGTGTCGTTCGTGCTGCCGGCGCAGGGTCAGGTGCTGGTCGAAGCGGCTGCCACCGGAAGTCTCGTGATCGCCACAACGTCGCCCGACGCGATCAACGAACAGAACCAGCCGCTCTGGCTTGCGATCGACGTCGAAATGGATCTTCTCGAACAAGCCATTGCCAACCTGCCGTGAAGCTGTCATATCCGCCCGCCTGAAACTTGTCACACCGCGATCTGAAACCAAGCAGACCTCGGCGTGACAAACGCAGCCGATACCGTTGTGCCTATGACGTTCAAGATCGGTGCTCACGAGCTGTCGGCTCCCGTGGTGCTTGCCCCGATGGCCGGTGTTACGAATGCTCCGTTCCGCGAACTCTGCCGTCGGTATGCCCCCGGTCTCGTCTACGTCAACGAAATGGCCATGGCGACACCGGTGGTGCACAAGAACGCCAAAACCGACCGGATGATTAGCTTCGGGCCGAACGAGCAGCCCCGCAGCCAGCAGTTGTATGGATCCGACCCGGAAATCATGGGCAAGGCCGTCCATATCTTGTGTGATGCCGACCGCGTCGATCACATCGACATCAACTTCGGTTGCCCGGCTGCCAAAGTGACGCGACAGGGTGGTGGCGCAGCTGTTCCGGCCAAGCCCGAACTGCTGCGTGCAATCGTTCGCGCTGCGGTGAAGAGCGCCGAGCCGTATGGCATCCCGGTCACCACGAAGTTCCGGATGGGCCTCTTCGATGACTGGCTCATGCACAAGCGAACCGGCCAGATTTGTGCCGAAGAGGGCGTCGCAGCGATTGCGCTGCACGCTCGCACGGTCCAGCAGCACTACTCGGGTGAGGCCAGATGGGACGCAATCGGCGAGCTCAAGGATGCTGTCGGCTCGATCCCGGTGCTCGGCAACGGCGACATCTGGGAAGCGTCCGATGCAGTAAAGATGATGGAAGCAACCGGCTGCGACGGTGTCGTGATCGGACGTGGTTGCCTCGGGCGGCCCTGGCTGTTCGGCGACCTCGTCGAGGCGCTGTCGGGCCGAGCAGTTCGTCCGAGTCGAACGCTCGGCGAAGTGACCGAAGTGATGGCCCTGCACGGTCGCCTGCTTGCTGACCATATGGGTGAAGACCACGCCATGCGTGACTTCCGCAAACACTCCGGCTGGTACATGAGCGGTTACCCGGTCGGTTCCGAAGTGCGGCGGCGGTTCGCGCTTTGTGCGTCGCTTGGCGAGCTCGATGACATCTTGGCGCTGCTTGACCCGTCCGCAGAGATCGTCGAGGGTGGCGAGCGCATTAAGCGCGGCCACACCAACGGCCCGATCAAGGTCGCATTGCCGGCAGGGTGGCTCGACAACGAGACGCGCGCCGGGCTCGAGAGCGATGTGTCAGTCCCTGATGACGCCTACGTCATGGCCCTCTCGGGCGGCTGACCGTGCTCGGTCTCACGGCACCACTCGTTCTGGCGTCAGGTTCGCCTCGGAGGCGTGAGCTCCTGTCAGGAGTCGGTTTGCGTTTTGCGATCCGGCCCGCCGACATCGACGAGACCCCGTTGACCGGCGAAGCTCCGGCCAACTATGTGCGCCGCCTCTCCATCGAGAAGGCGGATGCGTCCATGACGTCACCGCTCGCCAGCCCGGCCGAGATCTTGCTGGCTGCCGACACCACCGTCGACGTCAACGGCGAAATCCTTGAGAAGCCGCTCGACGCCGACGATGCGTACCGGATGTTGCGCATGCTGTCCGGGCGGAGCCATCTCGTCCACACAGGCGTCACGGTGTCGGTACCCATTGCCGCAGCCCGCCGCTCAAGCACGATCGTCGTTACCACCGAGGTCACGTTCGCTGCTCTCGAAGATGCCACGATCGACTGGTACCTGGACACCGGCGAGGCAATGGACAAAGCCGGGGCCTACGGCATTCAAGGCGCGGCCGGGGCCTTCGTCGAGAAGATCAACGGCAGCGTCACCAACGTCATTGGTCTCCCCCTCGCCGAGACCCTCAAGCTGCTCCGCGACGCCACATCAGCCTGAATAGCAGAAGAACTTCTCGTGAGCAGTCGGCATTGCCGGTTGCCATTGTCTCGCGCGACATTTATCATTGGCACTCGATAGGGGAGAGTGCCAATTCGGTACTTGACTCGAACCGATACATCACCAACACAACAGTGACGTGCCAATGGAGGCAACACACATGAACCTGAAGCCGCTGGACGACCGCATCGTCGTCCGACCCGCAGAGCCCGAGACTCAGACCGCTTCCGGTCTCGTCATTCCCGACACCGCCAAAGAGAAGCCGCAGCAGGGCGAAGTCCTTGCCGTCGGACCGGGCAAGCGTTCCGACAGCACCGGTGAACTCATCCCCGTCGGCATCAGCGTCGGCGACACCGTGCTGTACAGCAAGTACGGCGGCACCGAGGTCGCCTCGGGTGGCGAAGACCTGCTCGTCCTCAACAGCCGTGACGTGCTCGCCATCGTCGGCTGAGTAACCCCAACGCTGTAACCACCACAAGATCTGAAAGAGAAATAGCAACATGGCAAAGATTCTGAAATTCGACGACGAGGCGCGCCGCGCACTCGAAGCCGGTGTCAACAAACTCGCTGACGCCGTCAAGGTCACCCTTGGACCGAAGGGCCGCAACGTCGTACTCGACAAGAAGTTCGGCGCACCGACCATCACCAACGACGGTGTGTCAATCGCCAAGGAAATCGAACTCGACGATCCGTTCGAGAACATGGGCGCACAGCTCGTGAAGGAAGTCGCCACGAAGACTGACGACATCGCCGGTGACGGCACCACCACGGCCACCGTGCTCGCACAGGCCATGATCTCGGCCGGCATGCGCAACGTCGCAGCAGGCGCCAACCCGATGTCGCTCAAGCGTGGCATCGAAGCCGCAGTCATTGCCGCCGTGCAGTCGATCGCTGATCAGGCGAAGGACGTCGACGACAAAAAGGACATCGCTTCCGTCGCCACCATCTCCGCCGCTGACGCCAGCGTTGGCCAGGTCATTGCCGACGCCATTGACAAGGTTGGCAAAGACGGTGTGGTCACGGTCGAGGAGTCGAACACGTTCGGCACCGAACTCGACTTCACCGAAGGCATGCAGTTCGACAAGGGCTACCTGTCGCCGTACTTCGTTACCGACACCGAGCGCCAGGAAGTCGTCCTCGAAGACGCCTACGTCCTGCT
>JBLIKS010000029.1:0-16487 GCA_047635555.1 Candidatus Azotimanducaceae bacterium | reverse complement strand
CTGCCGATTTCACGGATTTCACGGATTTCACGGATTTCACGGATTTCACGGGGGTGCACCAGTGAGTGGAGTCGCGCTCGTTGCACACCATGAACGCAGCACGGCGCGGGCGCATGCGATCTTCGCAGCGGCGTGGTGTTCGGAGCGCGGCTACGACTTCTGGATGCCAGCCCCAGATGCCGATGCGCTTGGCCTTGGCGAGCACCGGAGTGATCGCCCTGTTGCCGAGGCAGACGTTGTCCTGAGCCTCGGCGGCGATGGCACGATGCTGCGCAGCGTCGGCCTGCTCGACGGGGCGGTCACCCCGCTCCTTGGGGTCAACTTGGGGTCACTCGGCTATCTGACCGAAGTCGAGCCCGATGACCTTGGCGATGCGCTCGTCAAATTTTTTGCTGGGCCACAAACAGGGGAGTGGAGCATCGACGATCGGATGATGCTCGATGTCTCGGTCAACGGCGTGCGTGCAGGCCGTGCGTTGAATGAGGCGGTTGTTGAGAAAAGCGAATCAGGCCACACCGTCCGGCTGCTCGCACGGATCGATGGCGAGCCGTTCACGCACTACGCGGCCGACGGCCTGATCGTTGCGACACCGACCGGTTCGACGGCGTACTCGTTGTCAGCGCGCGGTCCAATCGTGTCGCCCCGCCATCGGGCAGTGCTGCTGACGCCTGTGTCGCCGCACATGCTCTTTGACCGTTCGCTCGTGCTCGACCCGTCCGAGATCGTCGAGATCGAGGTGTCGGGCCACCGGCGCGCGGCGTTGGCGATCGACGGCCAGCCGATCGCACGGCTCAACGAGGGAGACATCGTCACCTGCATTCCGTCGGATGTCAATGCGAACTTCGTCCGGTTCGGTGCGTACCGTTACCACCAAATCCTGAAGGCAAAGTTCGGTCTCGCCGACCGCTAGCAGGGATGCCGCGAGCAGGGATAATGTATCGAAACGAACAAAAGTTCGATTCGATCCGCAACTCTGTGACACCCGGTTGCGATACTGGGTCTTGTGTTGACCGAACTCCACATCGAGAACCTCGGTGTCATCGAACGCCTCGAACTCATACTCGGTGCCGGCTTGACCGCGCTCACGGGCGAAACCGGCGCAGGCAAAACAATGCTGGTCGATGCGATCGAATTACTGGTTGGTGGCCGAGCCGATACGTCGATCGTGCGTCACGGCGCAGACGAAGCGCGTGTCGATGGGCGCTTCGTTGCTGCTGATGGCACCGAAACAATTCTGAGCCGCGTGGTCCCAGCCGTTGGGCGGTCGCGGGCCTACGTCAATGGCCGGCTCGCGACTGTGACGCTGCTTGGCGAGGCTGCTGCCGATGCCGTTGACCTCCACGGCCAGCACGCGCACCAGCACCTCCTGTCAACTGCTACCCAACGCGCGGCACTCGACAACTATGGGAATGTCGATCTTGCACCGCTCCGGGCAGCCAGAGGGCGCCTCACCGAGATCGACGCCGGCCTCGCTGCGTTGGGCGGCGACGAACGCTCCCGCGCTCGCGAAATCGACCTCCTGCGCTACCAGGTTGACGAACTCGACGCGGCAAACATCGTCGATGCTGGCGAAGACGACGTGCTCGACGCCGAAGAGTCCGTGCTCGCCGATGCGTCGGCGCACCGCGCAGGCGGCGCCACGGCGTACGGGTTGCTCGCTGACGATGACGGTGCTCGCGACTCACTCGGCGGTGCACTTGCTGCGATTGACGGGCGTCAGCCATACCTCGGTCACACAACACGGTTGCACGAGGTGCTCGCAGAGGTCGACGACCTGATCGCCGAACTGCGTGACGTGGCCGACGCGATCGACGAGTCACCCGAACGACTCACTGAACTTCGTGAGCGGCGCCAACTGCTCAGGGATCTGCAACGCAAATACGGCGACGGCCTGAGTGCCGTGATGGTCTTCCATGCTGAATCGGAGGACCGTCTACGCGAACTGGAGAGATTTGACGAGCGTGCTGCGGCGCTCGACGTCGAGCGACAATCGGCCTTGATCGAAGAACGCACAGCGGCCGAAGCTGTTGGCCGTGCTCGTCGAGTAGCGGCGCCGAAACTCGCTGCTGCCGTACAGAAGCGATTGCAGACGCTGGCGATGCCGAATGCGGCGATTGCCATCGAGGTTGGCGAGCACGCTGAGGACTATCCGGGCGATCGCGTCCAGTTCCTTCTCGCCGCCAACCCTGGTTCACCGGTTCTCCCGCTGAACCGCGTGGCATCTGGCGGCGAACTCGCCCGGGCAATGCTGGCGCTCCGGCTCGTGCTTTCCGAAGCATCCGCAGCCTCATCAGGCACCTCGGGCCACGACACGTTGGTGTTCGACGAGGTCGACGCTGGCATCGGGGGAGAGGCCGCGCAAGCTGTCGGCGACGCCCTCGCCCGGCTCGGTCGTCACCATCAGGTCCTCGTGGTCACACACCTCGCTCAGGTTGCAGCGGCAGCCGAGTCTCAGATCTCGGTGTCGAAGAAGGTCAGGAAAGGCGCGACCTTTGCCTCGGCCAAGCGGCTTGAGGGCGACGAACGTGTCGACGAGATTGCCCGGATGCTGTCCGGCAAGTCCACCGATTCAGCGCTCGAGCACGCTCGAGAACTACTGACATGAAATTTCAGTGCGAGAGACCCCCAAGCCTCTCCGAAGCGCGGTATGGTGATTTCCCGTCGTGTTGTTATCTGACGGAGGTCTGAAATGCCCAAGCACATTTTCGTGACAGGAGGCGTTGCCAGCTCTCTTGGCAAGGGCCTCACTGCATCATCTCTTGGTCGGTTGTTGAAGCACCGAGGGCTGCGCGTCACGCTTCAGAAACTCGACCCGTACATCAACATTGATCCGGGCACGATGAACCCGTTCGAGCACGGTGAAGTCTTCGTGACCGACGACGGCGGCGAGACCGACCTCGACCTCGGCCATTACGAGCGTTTCATCGACGAGAACCTGTCGCGCAACTCAAATGCCACGACTGGCTCGATCTATCAGTCGGTACTCGCTGCGGAACGACGCGGCGACTACCTCGGCAAGACCGTCCAGGTCATCCCGCACATCACCGACGAAATCAAACGTCGCGTTGAGCGTGTGGCACGCAACGATGTCGACGTTGTCATCACCGAGGTCGGTGGCACCGTTGGCGACATCGAGATCCTCCCGTTCCTCGAAGCAATCCGCCAATTCCGCAACATGGTCGGACGTGACAACGTCTGCTACATCCACGTCACGCTCGTGCCGTTCATCGGCCCAGCTGGCGAGCAGAAGACCAAGCCGACGCAGCACTCAGTCACTGAGCTCCGCAGCCGCGGTATTCAGCCAGACGTCATCGTCTGCCGCAGTGAGGAGCCGCTCAGCGAAGACCTGAAGCGCAAGATCTCGGCCATGTGCGACGTCGACCTGCGTGCTGTGGTCAATGCTGCCGACGCCAACAACATTTACGAGCTCCCACTTATTCTCCACGACGAGGGCCTCGACGACTTCGTGTGCGACGTGCTGCGTATCGAGGGCGAAGTCGACCTCACGTACTGGCAGCAGTTTGTGAAGAAGGTCGAAGCCGCCGTCAAGCCGGTCCGCATCGGTCTCATTGGCAAATACATCCAGCTTCCCGACGCCTACCTGTCGGTCGTCGAAAGTCTCAAGCATGCTGGCTTCCACCACGGTGCTGACGTCGAGATCGAATGGATCCAATCTGAAAATATCGAAGGCCTACTCGCCGCTGGCCAGCTGAGCCACCTTGACGGCATCGTCATTCCCGGCGGCTTCGGCCACCGTGGCGTCGAAGGCAAGATCGCAGCTGCCAAGTACGCCCGTGAAGAGCAGGTGCCGTGTCTCGGCATCTGTCTCGGGCTGCAGGCAATGACCATCGACTACGCCCGCAACGTTGTGGGGCTCGCCGACGCCAACTCAACCGAGTTCGATCCGGCCACCCGGCATCCAGTGATCGATCTGATGCTCGACCAGCGCGGTATCGAAGATAAGGGCGGAACCATGCGCCTCGGCGCGTACTACGCCGTGCTTGCTGCCGGGTCGCAGGTCGCAGCGGCGTACGGCGAGCCGGTCGTTTCTGAACGTCACCGTCATCGCTACGAGTTCAACGAGCAGTACCGCGGCCAGCTCGAAGAGCACGGCCTGTGGTGCTCAGGGACTTCGCCCGACAGTCGCCTGGTCGAGTTCATTGAACTGCCAGGTCACCCGTTCTGGGTTGCCACACAGGCCCATCCCGAATTCAAGAGCCGTCCCGACCGCCCGCATCCGTTGTTCCGTGAATTGATTGCTGCGGCACTCGAGCGTCGCGCTGCCACGTCATCTGACGAGTCGCCTGTGGCCCGTGACCTGAGCGATGTCTGAATTCAAGCGAGTCGGCGAGTCTCTGGTCCACCAGGGCTACGTCTGGCACGTTGCTGTCGCCGAGTTTATTGCACCGGACGGCACGCCGTTCACACGCGACATCGTGCGTTCTCCCGGTGCAGTCGGCGTTGTTCCGCTCGTGTTCGACGCCGAAGGCAATGCGTCAACGGTGCTCGTCAAGCAGTACCGGCCGCCCTACGACGCCGACGTGATCGAGATCCCGGCCGGGATGCGTGACATTGCCGGCGAAGACACCGCCGAGGTGGCGCGTCGAGAGCTCATCGAGGAGGCGGGCCTGATTGCTGGCAACCTCGAGTTGCTCGCCGAGACCTATCCCTCGCCCGGCATGACCGATTCGGTCATGACTATTTATCTCGCCACTAACTGCACCCCCACGGCGACGAATCGTCAGGGCCCCGAAGAGGCGTACATGGAGATCTTGCACCTCCCCCTTGTCGACGCACTTGCAATGATTGATTCCGGCGAGATCTGTGACGCTAAGACAGTCACGGGTCTGCTGCTCGCCGAACGACGGCTCCGCTTCGCCGACGCGTCCTGAGCCGCCATGGCGCGTGTCGAACTCCCGCTTGAGGTCGAGGAGTTTCTGTCGTGGATGGTCGCCGAGAAGGGCCGCTCAGCGAACACGCTGGCGGCTTATCGGCGTGATCTCACCGCCTACTGGACATGGCTTCGCAGCCGTGAACGAACGGTGCTCGATGTTGCGCACAGCGAACTCGTTGAGTTTGTGGCTGGACGGCGCGCATCTGAAGCGGCAACGTCGTCGATCGCCCGTCAGCTCGCAGCGATCCGCATGCTGCACCGCTATCTTGCGATCGAAGGGGAACGCCCAGACGACCCGGCTGCCGATCTCGAAGGTGTGCGCGTGCCATCGGGGATCCCGAAGCCACTCGACGAATCGCAAGTCATCAGCCTGCTCGACGCAGTGATCGGCACCGAGCCAGCAGACCATCGCGATCGTGCACTCCTGGAATTGCTCTACGCCACGGGTGCCCGGATCTCTGAAGCCGTCGGGCTATCGATTGGTGATATCAACCTCGACGATCGGCTGGTCCGCCTCTACGGCAAAGGCGCCAAAGAACGGATTGTGCCGTTCGGGGGGAGTGCAGCACGCGCCTTCGACGACTGGTTTTCCACGTCAGGCCGCGCCCGTCTGATCCCCACGCAGTGGAAACGTCGGGGCGACGCAGAAGCGGTCTTCCTCAACACTCGCGGTGGCCGATTGACTCGGCAAGCTGCCTGGTTGATTGTCAAGAAGTACGGGCATCGGGCCGGCATCACTGACCAGCTCTCGCCACACGTCTTGCGCCACTCGTGCGCCACCCATCTGCTCGATCACGGAGCGGATCTGCGTGTCGTCCAAGAGATGCTCGGTCATGCATCAATCTCGACGACGCAGGTGTACACGCGCGTCAGCCAGGAACGGCTGTGGGACGTGTACCGGTCAAGCCATCCTCGCGCCACAATGCACTGATGGCGTCGATGTTGATGAACCCAGTCAAGTGGTGGCACCTGATAGCTCGCTTTGTCACGTCGTTGCCCGCAAACTCACCATCGGTCGCCGACGAGATCTGGGTAGATGACCACCTGACCAAGGGCGAGCGGTCGCTCTGGGTGCAGCTCAGCAATCAAGATCGCCGCCACAGCATCGCTGTAGCCCAGCGCTTCGTCGAGGATCGGCCCGATGCAACTGTGCCTGAAATTGCTGGCGCACTGCTGCACGACGTGGGCAAGATCGAGTGCCGACTCGGCACGTTCGGGCGAGTCGCGGGCACGCTCATCGGCCCGCGTGGCAAACGCTTTGCTGCGTATCACGACCATGAAGCAATCGGTGCTGAGATGGCGGCCAACGTCGGTTCCGAGGTCGCCACGATCGAATTGATCGCTGGCTCCGGTCCGGCGATCAAGAGCCTGAACCGCTCTGACCACGCCTGAAAGCTACGCGGCCGTTGGTTGTAAAATTCGCTCGACTCGCTGGCGGTTCACTCCGGCTCGGAGACACACCCAACCGAACAGTCCAAGCCAGATGCCGACGATGCCAAGTGACCTCGTGGCGAGGACGAGCACGGCGATCGGCACCACGGCGAGCAGAAACGCGAAGGCCGCACGGCCAATAAAACGATAGTCGCCGACACCGATCAGGATGCCGTCGCACGCGAAAGCCACCGCAGCGGGTAGCAACAATGCAGCAAGTAGGAACAGGCCGCTCGTCGCTCGGCTGACGACGGCAGCATCGTTGCTGAAGGCCCGAGCGACAAGGGGGGCAGAGGCCGCAACCAGCACAGTGAGCCCAACCGCGACGAACAGTGACAAGCGAATGACCCGCCTCGCCAAGTCGAGCGCGGCGCTGGTGCCAGCGGCACCGGTGTCTCGGCCTAGCTCCTCGGCGATGAGTGTCTGCGCTGGCACGGCGAGCCCGTCGAGCACCAGGGCGAGGAAGAGAAACATCGTCACGACGATCTGGTGGGCGGCCAGCGTTGGTGCATCGATGCGGGCAGCGATCGCCGTTGCACCGGTGAACACCCCGAGGATCGAGGCGACGCGCAGGAGCAGGTGGCGCCCTGCGGTGAGGAGCGGCGTCATCTCGGCCCAGTTGGGCCTCCACTGCGTGGCTTCGACGAGGCGTCGGCGAATCACGACGAGGAAGACCACGCCGGCGCCGATTTGGGCAACAACCGTTGACCATGCGGCACCAGCGATACCCATGTCGAACCCCAAGACCAGGACCAACTCGACGACCACGTTGACGATGTTCGAACAGACCAAGATGACGAGCGGAGTTCGGTAGTCAGATGAACCGCGTTGCACGCCTTGCGCCGCGAGCGAGACCACGACGAACGGCACGCTGAGCGCAGCGATGCGGAGGTACTCCACAGCGAAGACGGCGACCTCGCCGTCAGCGCCGAGCGCCGCCGTCAAAGGATGGGCGAAGCCAATCAGTAACGGCACGGCAAGCACGCCAACCGTGCCAGCGAGCCACAGTGCCTGCACCCCGACATTCGCCGCTTCGGCAGGGCTCCCGGCACCAAGTCGACGAGCCACCCGCTCGGTGGTGCCGTAGGTGATGAAGTTGCTGCTTGCGATAACGAGCGAGAGCACGGAAATCGCAATGGCCAGCCCACCGAGCTGATCGGTGCCGAGCCGGCCAACAACTGCGGTATCGACGAGTCGGTACAGCGGCTCCGCGGCAAGGGTCCCGAGGGCAGGAAGTGCGAGGGCGATGACCCGTCGGTCAGTTGCGTTCAGTCGCAGCACATCTTCACGCAGGCAACATGCCGATGTTGGCATAGGCGCGTTCGACGGTCGCTGCTGCCACTTCGCGTGCCCGGCCTGCGCCGACCTGTAGGAGCCGAGCGAGTTCGCCGCGGTCCTCCAGCAGTTCGGTGTAGCGGACTCGAATTGGCTCGAGGACAGCAAGGACCGCTTCACCGGTTGCGACCTTCAGGGCGCCGTACTGCTCGTACTCGTCAGCAACGGCCTCGGGTGTCTGATTGGTGACAGCGGCGTGGATTTCGAGCAGATTGCTGACGCCTGGCTTGTTCTCGCGATCGAATCGCACGGCGTCGGTGCCGGTGTCGGAGTCGGTGACAGCGCGTTTGAACTTTTTCATCACAGCCTTGGCATCGTCGATGAGATACACGCAGCCGGCGTCGGAGTCGTCGGATTTCGACATCTTCGACCCGGGGTCTTGGAGGCTCATCACGCGTGCGCCGGTCTTTGGGGTCACGGCCTCAGGAATCACGAAGGTGTCACCGAAACGGTGGTTGAAGCGAACAGCAGCGTCGCGAGTGATCTCGATGTGCTGGCGCTGATCCTCGCCGACCGGAACGTGATTGGTGTCGTACAGGAGGATGTCTGCGGCTTGCAGCGCCGGATAGGTGAAGAGCCCGCCGCTGATGAAGTCTTGCTCGCGCTTGGCGGACTTGTCTTTGAACTGGGTCATACGGGAGAGCTCGCCGTAGCTCACGGTGCACTCCATAACCCAGCCGAGTTGATTGTGTTCGGGTACGTGGCTCTGGGCGAAGACGGTTGCTACGTCGGGGTCGAGGCCAATTGCGAAGAGCATCGCGGCGGTGCGCAGGGTCGCGGCACCAACTTGGCCAGGCTTGTCAGTGACCGTCAGGGCATGGAGGTCAACGACTCCGTGGAACGCATCGGCGCTGTGTTGACCAGTGACCCAGTTACGCAACGCTCCGAGGTAGTTGCCGAGGTGCAGATCGCCGGTGGGTTGAATACACGACAGCACGCGCGGCTTTGTCCCCGTCGTCGGGCCAGTCGTCGAAGCATTGTCGGTCACGTCCGAGACGATACCGCTGGTCGCCCTGTGCTTTCTGTATCGTTTGTTGAGATGGTTGACGTTGCAACACCGGTCTATGAGGGGCCCTTCGATCTGCTGTTGCAGCTGATCCTGAAGGAACAGGTCGACATCTATGAGATCAATCTCTCGACGATCGTCGACGCGTTTCTTTCCGAGCTTGATCGAATACGGGTCCTCGATCTCGATGTGGCGACCAGCTTTTTGCTGATCGCGGCGACGCTCGTCGATCTGAAGGCCCGCCGCCTGCTCCCCAACATGAGCGACGGCGACATCGACGAGGAGTTCGCACTGTGGGAAGAACGCGACATGCTGCTGGCGCGTCTGCTCGAAGCAAAGACGTTCAAAGACGTAGCAACGGTCTTCGATCGGCTCGCCGAAGAAGCTGACAAGACTTTCCCGCGTGTTACCGGCCCAGACGAGCGCTTTGCCGACGTCGTGCCCGACATGCTCGAAGGCACCAGCCTCAAGCGGTTCCAGAACGCAGCAATTAAGGCACTCACGCCACGCCCGAAGCCGATCGTCGATCTGTTTCACGTCGATCCGATCAAGATCACGGTGGCTGATGCAGTGTCGGAGCTGATCGACGAACTGCCGCGTGCCGGCCGTATCTCGTTCCGCGAACTCACTGCTCAGTTTGCTGACCGGATCGACGTGATTGTCCGGTTCCTTGCGCTCCTTGAGCTGTTCAAGCAAGGTGCGATCGAACTGAATCAGACCGAACGGTTCGGCGACATCGACGTCATCTGGTCGATGGCTGACGACTTCGATACCAATTCCATCCTGATCGACGCCTACGAGGGCTGATATGACCGAACTTCCTTCACCAGCCAAAGACGGCCCCGTGCCTGTATCGACCCAGAGCAGCACCCTTGAGAGCAGCACGGTTGAAGCTGACAGCAGCCTGAGCGACGAGATTCTCGTCCCGGTCGAGGATCAGATTGCGGCGTTCAAACGAGCGATCGAAGCAATTGTCCTCGTTGCTCATGACCCGGTGCCTCCGGAAATGCTGGCTCAGCTCATCGAGCAGCCGGCCACCCTCGTCGATCAGTGGTGCGAAGAACTTGCTGCGACCTACCGAGAGGCCGAGAACGGTTTCGAACTGGCCCGAGTCGCAGGTGGATTTCGATATCAGACAGCAGCCGATCTGACGCCGTACGTCGAGCGCTTCCTGCTCCACGATCAACGCGCTCGACTCTCGGGAGCTGCATTGGAAACGCTGGCCATCGTTGCGTACAAGCAGCCGATTTCGCGTGCCCAGGTCGGTGCAATCCGTGGTGTTGATCCGGACGGCGTCATTCGAACGTTGGCAGCACGCGGCTATATCGAAGAGATCGGTCGAGACGACGGACCCGGCCAGGCAATGCTGTTTGGCACGACGGACATCTTTCTTGAAAAGCTCGGCCTCGATTCGCTCGATGACCTGCCAGCCATTGCCGAGTTCATTCCCGGAGCCGACGTCATCGAACTCCTCGAACACGGTCTCCGTGTCACGCCGCAGATCGAGGTCGCTTCGACCGCCGTGGTACACACCGACGATGCACAACCCGACCCTGCCCACGAAGGGGCCGATACACCGTGACTGACGACGCCGGATTCGAGCCACCCCTCTGGGAACAGCTAGCCGAAAAGAACTCTCATCTCCACCAGGGGATTCGGCTCCAGAAGGTGCTGGCGTCGACCGGCTGGGGAAGCCGTCGTGTGTGCGAAGAACTCATTGCCGAAGAACGCGTCACTGTCAACGGCGAAGTCGCGATTCTCGGTCGCCGAGTCGACCCTGACAACGACACCGTCGAAGTCGACGGTGCGCCGATCGGGGTACGCCCTGGGCTCGTCTACTACCTCCTCAATAAGCCGCGTGGCGTCGTCACGACGAGCAAGGACACGCACGGTCGTCCAACGGTCGTCGAACTCGTTCCAGAAGAGCCGCGTGTCTTTTCAGTGGGGCGACTTGATGCCGACACAGAGGGGCTTTTGCTCTTGACCAACGACGGCGACCTCGCCAATCGGATTGCTCACCCGTCACATGGCGTCGAGAAGGAGTACCTCGCACAGGTCGACGGCGGAACTGTCTCGCCCGGAGGGATTCGTGCCCTACGTGACGGCGTCGAACTCGAAGATGGTGTCACGGCGCCAGCACGGGTCTCGCAGCCGCAACCAGGCACGCTCCGCCTCACGATCCACGAAGGTCGCAACCGCCAGGTTCGTCGGATGTGCGAGGCGGTCGGTCACACCGTGACGCGTCTCGTGCGTACCCGCATCGGGCCGCTCAGCGACACATCGCTCAAGCCGGGCGACTGGCGGGAACTGACTGCAGCCGAGCGTCGCGAAATGATCGAGACGATCGCATCGACAACTCGACCGGCGACGGATTCGACCTCGCAGTACGATCCTTCTTCATGACAGCGAGCCCCGTGCAGCGACGGGCCAATGTGATTGGACTGGGTTTGATTGGCGGCTCGATTGCGCTCGCGCTGAAAGGCGCCGGATGGAATGTGTCGGGCGACGACACCCGCGAACCAACGGTGACGACAGCCCTCGATCGTGGAATCATTGACGCATCAGGCCTCGACGTCGACGCAGAGATCACCTTCGTTGCTGTGCCTGTCCGCTCGACGACCGACGAGGTCAGGCGAGCCCTCGCCGAGACCACGGGCACGGTCACTGATGTCGGCAGCGTGAAGACCCCGGTCTGTCGATCGGTCGAACACCCCCGATTCATCGGTGGGCACCCGATGGCGGGGAGCGAGTTCGATGGCATCGATGCCGCACAGGCCGATCTTTTTCAGAGCGCGGTGTGGGTCCTGACCCCCCTCGAAGGCAGCGACGACGCCACGTTTGCCCAGGTCAACGGTATTATCTCCTCGTTCGGTGCCGACGTTGTCGCACTGAGTCCCGAGCGCCACGATGAGCTTGTTGCCGTTGTCAGCCACGTGCCGCACCTCGCGGCCGCCACGCTGATGGGTCTGGCCAGCACCCGTTCCGAAGAACATGCCGCACTGCTGCGACTCGCTGCTGGTGGCTTTCGTGACATGACGCGTGTGGCCAGCGGGCAACCTGGCATCTGGATCGACATTTGTGCCGAGAACAAAACCGCAATCACGTCCGCGCTCGGCGAACTGATCGCTGGCCTGAGCAACGTGCGCGACCTGATTGCCACCGACGACCACGAAACACTGCGGTCCACGTTGCAAGCAGCGCGCGATGCGCGAACAAACCTGCCGACTCGCGTGGTGCATCCCGAAGACCTCGCCGAAGTGCGAGTGCCGATTCCTGACCGTGCCGGTTCCGCAGCCGAGCTGTTCACTCTCGCTGCCGAACTCAGCGTCAACATTGCCAACTTCGAGGTCGTCCATGTGGCCGAGAGCAACCGTGGCGTTGCCGTCGTACTGATCGACAGCACCAAATCCGAAATCTTCCGCGGCGGCCTGATCGCTCGCGGGTTCCGGCCGTCTGTGCAGGCCCTGTCGTGACAATCGAACTTCCTGACCGGTTGCTGGTTCGTCGTGCCGACGGGCCAGTCATCGCCGACGTTGTTGTGCCGCCCTCGAAAAGCATCGCCAATCGTGCGCTGATCTGTGCAGCACTCGCCGAGGGTGAGAGCGAGATTGTTGGTATCGCGCCCGGTGACGACACCTCGGCCATGCTCGACTGCCTCGAACGACTCGGTGTCGTTATCGACGTCACCGAGCGCGATCAGCGACTCATTGGAACGATCACAGGTAACGCCGGTGTGCTGCCCGACGGTCCGATCAATCTGCAGACCCGCCTTGCTGGAACCACCTCTCGCTTCATCACTGCGCTGGCGGCGCTGGGTGCCGGTCCATATGTCATCGACGGTGCACCGCCGTTACGAGCCCGCCCCATGGCACCGCTCCACAACTCCCTCGCAGCGCTCGGCGCCCGCATCGAGCCAGGTGAGGAATGGGGACACTTGCCAGTCACCGTGTCAGGGCCGCTTGGAGGTGCCGACGCCGTGATGATGCCAGGCAACGTGTCGAGTCAATACGTGTCGGCGCTGATGATGGTTGCGCCGTACATCCGTCGGGGGATGCGCCTTGGGCTATCGACCGAACTGGTCTCGCGGCCGTACGTCGAAATCACCCGCTCGGTCATGTCGGCGTTTGGTGTCGATGACGTCGACGTATCGGAACGAACCATTCACGTCGGCGAGGGTGGCTACTTCGGTACTGCGTACACGGTGGAACCCGATGCATCATCAGCCAGCTATCCGCTCGCTGCGGCGGCGGTCGCAGGCGGCGCAGTGAGCGTCAAGGGCCTCGGACATGGCGCCCTCCAGGGTGATGCGAAGTTCATCGATGTCCTCGTTTCGATGGGATGCACAGCGACCGTGAGTTCCGGCGACATGGTCGTGATGCGGCGAAGCGACACACCGCTACGTGGTATCGACATCGACATGGCCGATATCTCCGACCTGGTGCCGACGATGGCGGTCGTTGCCACGCAAGCAGTCACGCCGACCAGGATCACCGGCGTTGGCTTCATCCGCGAAAAAGAGAGCGATCGCCTCGGCGACCTCGCTGCCGAACTGAACAAGACGGGTGCCCAGGTGATTGTCGAAGACGACGGGCTGCTGATCGTGCCAACCGACATGTTGCACGGTGCCGTGCTCGACACACACCACGACCACCGCCTCGGTATGGCCTTCGGTGTACTCGGCCTCGTCGTCGATGGCATCGAGGTCAACGACCCGTCGGTCGTATCCAAGAGCTGGCCAGCGTTTTGGGAAGCACTCGACGCCATCCCGGCACGTCACTCGCCCCGCACGCCAGTCGTCCCGCATTCCACTCCGTAGGCCATGAGCCTGCTCCGAATTGCTGCCTTCGATGTCGATGGAACGCTGACGCGACGCGACTGCGTTGTCCCATTTATCCGCAAGGTTGCCGGTATGCGATCGGTGGTGCAGCAGCTCGCACTCGGTGCGCGTCACACCCTGCCCGCAGTTGTTCGCCGGGATCGGGATCGCCTGAAGGCGCTTGGTACCCACGCGGCATTCGCCGGTCGCGATGTCAACGAAGTGCAACAATTGGCTGACGTGTTCGCCGCCGAGGTCTTCGCGACGGGTTTACGCCCTGACAAGTGGTCCGCAATGAGTCGCCATGCAGCAGCGGGCGATCAGGTCGTTCTGGTATCGGCCAGCTTTGAGGTTTACCTCCGGCCGCTGGCTGAACTCCTCGGCGCGCACGGTGTGTTGGCTGTCCGGCTCGAAACCGATGGTGACACTTTTACCGGCAATTTGTTTGGACCGAATTGTCGTGGACCCGAAAAGGTCCGCCGCCTCAACGAGTGGCTCGACGAACACCACGGCGGCCGAGCAAACGTGCATGTCACGGCGTATGGCGACTCGGCAGGCGACCGAGAACTGCTGCTCGACTCCGACACAGCGGTCTACGTCGGCTCGGGCTCGCCTGCCTGGCTTCCTGCCGCCAACCGCTAAAAAACCGGCGCTTCAACGGTGGTTGGTCGCCGATGGTCGAACATCCGGGAATGATGTGGCGAAATGATCTGGCCAAATGATGTGAGGGGGATCATCGAGTAGCAGTGCTCCTGGCCGCTACCGTCGGGCCGTGATCTCGGGCATCATCCGCACAGCGCGGCCCAAACAGTGGTTGAAAAATGTTCTTGTTTTTGCCGCGCCCGGTGCCGCCGGCGTACTGAATCAGGGCCGGCCATTCGGCCTGACGATGCTCGCATTCGTCTCGTTCTGCCTTGCGTCAGCGGGCGTGTACTTCCTCAATGACCTGGTCGATGTTGAAGCCGATCGGAAGCATCCGAAGAAGCGCCTTCGTCCGATTGCTGCCGGCGACGTCCCGATGAACGTGGCGTGGCTGGCGTGCGTTGCCTTCCCGGCACTGGCGCTCGGCGTGGCTGCGCTGACCGGGCGCTGGCAGACCGTGGCAATTGTCGGCCTCTACCTCGTTGTCAACTTCGCCTACAACCTTGGCCTCAAGCGAATTCCGGTAGTCGACCTTGTCGCCGTGGCATCCGGCTTCGTTCTGCGGGCTGCAGCTGGTGCTGTCGCTGTCGACGTGCCGATGTCGCGCTGGTTTGTTCTCTGCATCACCTTCGGCTCGCTTTTCATCGTGGTTGGTAAGCGCTACGCCGAACTCAACGAGATGGGCAAGGGCGCTGGTACGAGGGCGACACTCGATTCGTACTCGGTTGGCTACCTGCGTATTCTGCTGTCGGTGAGCTGCGGGTCGGCGCTGCTCAGCTACTGCGTTTGGGCGTTTGAGACCAGTGAGGCCAGTGCGGCCACGTCCGGTTCGTCGTTCAACTTTCCATTTTATGAGCTCTCGATCGTGCCGATGTTGACGGCGCTCTTTCGGTATCTGCTTGTGCTCGAGCAGGGCGGTGGCGGCGCCCCCGAAGAAGTGTTCGCAAAGGACCGTGTCCTGCAGTTGCTCGGGCTGGCATGGATCATTGTCTACGGGGTTGCGGTCTACACCGCCTGAACCCATCCTTATCCCATGTCTGAACCGACTCACTCATTGCTCCCCGACGTCATGGCTCTCGTTGCCGACGTCGAAGGTTGGATGACCCCCGGCCAAGCAGCCACGTTGTTCGACTCGGCACGGAACTGCCCGGCGGGTGGACGAATTGTCGAAATCGGAAGCTTCCAAGGCCGCTCGACGATCGTGCTG
Source organism: Candidatus Azotimanducaceae bacterium (assembly GCA_047635555.1). GTDB lineage: Bacteria > Actinomycetota > Acidimicrobiia > Acidimicrobiales > Ilumatobacteraceae > Ilumatobacter_A. Next base: position 1,156 of record JBLIKS010000029.1, on the reverse strand, counting down.
GCATCGGGGGCTGATCCGTCGGTTGACGTGATTGCCATCGACCCGCATGCCGGCAACGATCGCGGCCCGCAAGAGATCGACGGTTTCGCCAACGAAGCCGCGAGCGATCACGACCAGTTCAACGCCAATCTGGCCGCTGCGGGGGTCACCGATCGCGTCACTCACCTCCGTTCGTTCTCCGACGAAGCGTTGCATGACGTTCAGGGCAGCATCGAGGTTCTCTATGTCGACGGGGCGCACCGGTACGCCCCAGCGCTCGCCGACATCCGCTCGTGGGGCGACAAGGTCGCTGACGGCGGCACCATGCTCATCCACGACTCCTTCTCTTCGATTGGCGTGACGATGGCGATTCTCCGTCACCTCGCCTTTGGGTCACGTTGGCGTTACGTCGGACGCTCCAGGTCAATGACGATTTATCGCGCCGACCTGTCCGGCGTTGGCGGCCGGGCCAAAAACTCGCTGCGTCAACTCGCCCAGCTCCCATGGTTCGCCAAAAACCTCGGGCTCAAGCTCGTGCTGTGGCTTGGGGTGGGCAAGGTATTGCGGCGCTTCGGTCGGGGTGTGCCCGAATGGCCCTACTGACCACCGATAACATCGGCACTTCGTGAATTCCGAACAACTCGCACTCACCGGCTGGGGCCGAACAAGGCCGTCTGTAGCTTCGTTGGTCGACATCAGCGCCGATGAGCTGACCCAAACCGGTGTCTTGGACCGGCTTGACCAGTCGGGCCGCGGCATTATTGCTCGTGGTATGGGTCGGTCATACGGCGACCCGGCGCAAAATGGCGGTGGCAGTGTCGTTCGGATTTCTGATGGCAAGATCGAAGTCAACAGCGCACGAGGGTCGGTCCGAGTCGGCGCAGGCATCAGCCTCGACACATTGCTCCGCGAGATCATTCCGCTCGGCTGGTTCGTGCCCGTCACCCCCGGCACAAGGTTCGTGACGGTCGGCGGGGCAATCGCCGCTGACATCCACGGGAAGAACCATCACGTCGACGGTTCGTTTGGCTCCCACGTCCAGGAAATGACGCTGCTCCTCGCCGATGGCACCCAGCGATCACTGAGCCCGACAGGCGAGCACACCAACCTGTTCTGGGCCACGGTTGGCGGCATGGGCCTCACGGGCATCATCCTCGACGCGACCTTTTCGTTGATC
>JBLIKS010000028.1:0-16593 GCA_047635555.1 Candidatus Azotimanducaceae bacterium | reverse complement strand
GCTCACTCGACTCGACCCCGAAGAGATCACCGAGGTGATCCTGTGTACGAACCCAAACACCGAAGGCGAGGTCACGGCCATGTACCTCGGTCGACTGTTGAAGCCGCTCGGCATCACAGTCACCCGGATCGCCAGCGGCCTGCCGGTCGGCGGCGATTTGGAGTACGCCGATGAACTGACGCTCGGCCGGGCGCTCGAAGGCCGACGCCCGCTTGGCTAAGTGACGGTCTGAGTGACGGTCTGAGTGACGGTCGCTCTTTCGCCGAGCGACATTTGAGCCGAAAAAGTCCGAAAGCACCAGCACTGAGAGTCGGGGGCGGACCGACTCATCAACGCTGATGCTCTCGATTGGGATTCCCCTTCAACATCAGAAGCTTTGATGACTTGAGGAGGAAAGAAATTCTGGGACATTGCCGCAATGAGCGGGTAGCGGAAGGACCCGCCCACTCACGTCAACAGTGCCCCAGATGATGTTGAGCGCTCCGTCAGAAATGAATCCGTCAGGGCCGCCCAAGCGATATTTCCTTGTGGTTGCAAGATAGGGAATGGCGGATCGACCGTCAAGTTCGTGACGGCGAAAATCTCTCCCCGGGTAATAATCGTGACGTAAAAAACACCTAAAGTGATCAAATCGTCGCTCTTTGTCAGACAACCTGACGTCAAGCCTGTTTGGAGACTGAGATGCTCGTTACGTGCAGCGAACGATGTGATCGCGAGCTACTCGCTATTACAGAGTACGAAGAATGGCTGCGTCGCCCTGGCCGCCACCACCGCAGAGCGAGGCAACGCCGACGCCGCCACCACGACGCTTGAGCTCGTGGAGCAGTGTGAGTGCGAGGCGGTTGCCGCTCATTCCAATCGGATGGCCGAGGGCGATTGCGCCGCCGTTGACGTTCACCTTGTTGGGGTCGATCCCGAGCTCGGCCGTCGACGCGATACCAACAGCGGCGAAAGCCTCGTTCAGCTCGAAGAGGTCAAGATCGGCAATGGCGATGCCAGCCTTTTTGGCGGCGAGCATCGCGGCTCGGCTGGGCTGATGCAGGAGCGAGGCGCTGTCCGGGCCGGCAACCATGCCGTACGACACGAACTCGCCGAGTGGATTGACGCCGCGCCGCTCGGCCTCGGCCTTACTCATCAGCACCATGGCGCTGCCGCCATCGGAGAGCTGCGATGCGTTGGCCGCAGTGATTGTGCCGTCTTTGTCGAATGCCGGGCGCATCTTGGCGAGCCCCTCAACCGTGGTGCCGGGCCGTACGCCCTCGTCGTGCTCGACGAGAATCGGGTCGCCCTTGCGCTGGGGAACCAAGACCGGAACGATCTCGTCAGCAAAGCGGCCGGCCTTGATGGCTTCGGCCGCAAGCTCGTTTGAGCGGGCAGCGAACTCGTCTTGCTGCTCGCGGGTGATGCTGTCGCCCGTGTAGCGATCGGTGCCGAGGCCCATCAGGCAGGCGTCGAAGGCGCACCAGAGGCCGTCGGCGATGATTGCGTCACGCAGCTCGGTGTTGCCATAGCGGAAGCCGCTACGCGCGCCGTCGGCGAGGTACGGGGCGTTGCTCATTGACTCCATACCGCCAGCGACGACGATGTCAGCTTCACCAGTGGCGATCATCTGATTGGCGAGGTAGATCGAGTTGAGGCCGGAGAGACAGACCTTGTTGATGTTGACCGACGGGACGTTCATCGGGATGCCGGCCTTCGATGCAGCCTGACGGGCCGGGACTTGGCCCTGGCCGGCCATGAGCACTTGGCCCATGATGACGTGGTCGACCTCTTCGGGGGAGACGCCGGAGCGTTCGAGCGCTGCGCTGATTGCGAAACCACCCAGATCTGCGGCCGAGAATGACGCCAACGCGCCGCTCATCTTCCCGATTGGGGTGCGTGCACCAGCGACAATGACGGAGTTGTTTGCGGCCATGCCTTCAGGATAGACGCGCACTCCGCGAGGAGAACAAAACAGCAGATCGCCGGGCATTGCGTCATTATGTTGCGCACGGAATGCGCAGATTCTTGACCGGATGGACGAGTTGTTGTTCAGCGACGCTGTGGAATCGAACACATCCGCACTCTGCAGCTTGGAGCCCTTGGTTACCGATCGGTAATGTCTCGCTGCATGGAGCAGTTTCTCGACGCAATTCAGTCCGGTGCTAGCAGCGACGACATCGCCAACATCCCGATCCCGGAGAGCTACCGGGCATGTTTCGTCAAGCGTGACGAAGCTGACATGTTCGAAGGCCTTGATTCGTGGGACAAAGACCCGCGCAAATCGCTCCATGTCGACGAGGTGCGTACACCTGACCTGGCCCCCGACGAGGTGTACATCGCGGTCATGGCGTCGAGTATCAACTTCAACACGGTGTGGACGTCAATCTTCGAGCCGATGCCGACCTTTGGCTTCCTCGATCGCCTCGCCCGCGAATCCGAATGGGCCAAGCGCCACCAGCGTGACGAGCACATCGTTGGCTCCGACGCGTCGGGCGTTGTGTTGCGCGTTGGCTCGGCCGTCCGTAACTGGAAGCCCGGCGACAAGGTCACCGTGCAGTGCAACTACGTTGACGACCAAGACCCGTCGGCGCACAATGACTCGATGCTTGCGTCGAACCAGAAGATCTGGGGCTTCGAGACCAACTTCGGGGCGCTTGCTGACCTCTCGGTCGTCAAGGCCAACCAACTGATGCCGAAGCCCACGCACCTCTCGTGGGAAGAATCGGCGGTCAACGGGCTCTGCAGCGCCACGTCCTATCGGATGCTGGTCAGTGACAACGGTGCACGGATGAAGCAGGGCGACAGCGTTTTGATCTGGGGCGCCACGGGCGGCATTGGCGGCTACGCCGTGCAGTACGTTCTCAATGGCGGCGGTACACCGATCGGTGTCGTGTCGACTCCCGAGCGTGCCGAGATTCTCAACCGAATGGGTTGCGAGGCAGTCATCGACCGCCGGGCCGCCAACTATCAGTTCTGGTCTGACGAGCACACGCAAGACGAGTCGGAATGGCGGCGCTTCGGCAAGGACATCCGCGGGCTCAACAATGGCGCAGACGTCGACATCGTGTTTGAGCACCCCGGCCGTTCCACAATGGGCGCCTCGGTCTTTGCTGCCAAGCGCGGCGGCACGATCGTCACCTGTGCAGCCACCTCGGGCTACATGGTCGAGTTCGATAACCGGCACTTTTGGATGAAGCTCAAGAAGCTCCTTTCATCGCACTTCGCCAACTACGCCGAGTCATGGGCTGCCAACAAGCTGCTCTGTGAAGGCAAGATCCAGCCGCTCCTCACTGACACCTACACACTCGACGGCGTTGGCGAGGCTTCGCTGGCCGTCCACCACAACAAGGCCGAAGGCAAACTTGGCATCTTGTGCCTCGCACCAGGTGAAGGCCTGGGCATCGATGACCCCGAGCGCCGCGCTGCCATCGGCGAAGAAAAAATCACCGTCTTCCGAAGCTGACCCGCTCGCCTGCGCCGCCCGAAAATTCTGTTTGCGTCGAACTTCTCGTTGGACACATCGCGGATCCTTCGACGCAGACGAAATGTGCTGGCAGACTCTCGGGCATGACCGAACTGGCCGCTGTGCTGTGGGATATGGACGGGACGCTCGTCGACAGTGAGCCCTACTGGATCGAGTGTGAGCAGCGCCTCGTCGAAGAACACGGTGGCACCTGGTCGGATGACCAGGCGAAAGATCTCATTGGATCTGACCTGTTCGTTTCAGCAGAGGTGTTGCGAGCAGCTGGCGTCGACATGGAACCGGTCGATCTGGTGAATCACCTGATGGACGGCGTGATCGAGCGTGTCCAGGCTGAGTTGCCGTGGCGACCCGGAGCACGAGAACTGCTTGCTGAGTGCAAGGCCGCCGGCATCCGCTGCGCTCTTGTCACGATGTCGTGGCGTCGCTTTGCCCAGGCCATTCTGATCGCTTGCCCCGACGGGTCGTTCGAACTGACCATCACCGGTGACGAAGTGGCCCACGGCAAGCCACATCCTGAACCGTACGAAGCAGCGGCTCGGGGCCTCGGCGTTGACGTCAGGGCGTGCGTTGCGATCGAGGATTCTCGTACTGGTGTTGCCTCAGCTCTGGCTGCCGGGTGTGCGACGCTGGGCATCCCCCATGTCGTCCAACTCGATCCCGCTCAGAACCTCACGATTCGAGACACGTTGGTCGGCGTCACTGTCGACGATCTGCGCGCTCTCGTTGGCTGACAACGAATTTTGCCGCAGATCTGCTCAACCGTTCGGATTGTTTGAATGACGCTTGACGAGACGCCAACGGCAGCTGCAACACCCGCCGTCGTCGGTCGTCGTCCTTCGGCATTGGCCGCGCTCGTTGCTGTGCTCGTCGTCGTGCTGGGGGGCGCGGTCTTCGCGGCCACTCGGCCAGCGTCGGTTCGCGCACCGAAGCCGGATATTCCGCTCGACGCCTGGGCGCCCTACTGGGCACTCGACGACTCCCTGCCTGAGTTTGAGCAGCGTGTTGGGTCGCTTCGAGACATCTCGCCGTTCTGGTTCAACGCGACTGGCGTCTCCACGATCGAGATCGACCGAAACGCGCGCGACGAAGACATCGAGCAGTTCATGTCTATTGCCGACAAGGCGGGGGCGAACGTTGTGCCATCGATCGTCGACGCGTTGCCCGCTGGTGAGATGGCCGCAATCTTGGCCGACCCAGCCACGCGCGCTGCGCACGTCGACACCATCGTCGAGTTCGCGGCGAGCGACGACTTCGCTGGGGTCGATATTGACTACGAACAGTTCGCCTTCGCCGACGGCAGAAGCACCTGGGCAGCGACTCGCCCGAACTGGGTGGCATTCATCACCGAACTTGGCGCGGCGCTCCGTGCAGATGATCGAACGCTGACGGTCAGCATCCCGCCGGTGTACGACGCCGGCCAAACTGCAGCAAGTGGCTTTTGGGTCTACGACTACGGCGCCATTGCGCCGCATGTCGATCGCATTCGCATTATGGCCTATGACTTCTCGGTCGTGAACCCGGGGCCGATTGCGCCACTGGAGTTTGTTGAGCGCTCGATTCAGGGAGCCATCGAAGCAACGGGACAGCCTGACAAACTGGTGCTCGGGCTCGCGGCATATGGACGGAACTGGCCGGTCGGTGAGTCAGGCCCCTGCCCGGCGTCGCAATTGCAGGGCCGCACAAGCGTCACGGCGCGCTCGGTCGACGAGCTCATCCTGCTGCGAGGAGCGACGCCCATCGCCGTGCCTGAGACCGGCGAGTGGACCTTCGACTACGACCTTGAGGTCACCGATGGAACAACCACCTGTGTGCAGGGCCGTCGAGTCCACTACGTCGACGGCGACGGCGTCCGCCTGCGGATGGATCTCGCACGCGAGTACCAATTGGACGGTGTGTCGCTGTGGGCGCTCGGCTTCGAAGATGACGCGGTATGGGATCAGATCCTGCCGACCGTGACCAGTGAGAACCCATGATCTGACAGGAATGCTGACCTGAAATCCGAGTACTGGGAGCAGTGCCGGCCGTGAGTGGTTAGTACTGGTCGAGGATGGTCGACTCGGTGATGCGAGTGAGCGTGTCGCGGACGCTGCGTGCCATTGCCTCATCGACACCTTCGACCGACATGAGGTCGTCGAGGGTTGCCCGCTGCATCTTTGCCAAGCTACCGAAGTGGTTGGCGACGGCGTCGGCAATGTTGGCGTCGAGTCGCTTCACGCGCCGTAGGAAGCGCAGGCCCTTGGGGGCGACTTCTTGGGTGAGGTCGTCGTTGTCTCCGGCGCGACCGAGCACGTCGGCGGTCACCCGCAGGTTGAGAACGTCGTCGTCCGACAGCTCGGACATGTCGGACATGGCCTGCTCGGCGGTCTTGTCAGCAGGCATGTAGTCAGCGACCACGAGGTCGAGCTCATCGTCGATCTCTTCGTACAGCTCGTCGAGCTGGAGGCGCAGTAGCCGAGCGTCGATGCCGAGTTCGATGATCATCGTCTCGATTTCGTCGGCGACGCGATGGACCATTTCGCCTCGCTGGACAACAGCAACCACGTCGCGCAACGTGGCGACATCTTCGACTTCGACGGCCGTCAGGTTGTTGATGCCGTCATCGAGCTTAGTTTTGTAGCGCTCAAGGGTCTGCAGCGCCTGGTTAGCGCGCTCAAGCAGGTGGCCGACTTCTTGCAGCTGACGTTTTTCGCCACCTGCGTAGACGTTGATCACGCCCATTTCTTCGCTGGCCGAGACGACGGGTACGTCGAGCGATCGGGCGACACGCTCGGCCGTGCGGTGGCGGGTGCCGGTCTCACTGGTCGGGACAGTGGGGTCGGGGACGAGGTGCACATTCGCTCGTGCGATTCGCCCTCCTTTGGACGAAATGATGATGGCGCCATCCATTTTCGCCAATTCGGACAGCCGCTGCGGGCTGTACGGGGCATCGACAAGGAACCCACCGGAGCAGATCGATAGAACGTCAGGTTCGTCGCTCAGGACAAGGAGCGCGCCAGCTTTTGCTCGCACCACGCGGTCGATGCCATCGCGCAGCGGAGTGCCAGGCGAGACGCGAGCGAGCGCATTGCGCATCTTCTCGTTTGCCCCTTTGTACCGGTACTCCACAACCGCAGCTTACGCGAGATTGGCTCACAGGGTTCTGTCAATTGCTCCGTCGTCAATTGCTGGGCCCTGAATTGGGTTTGGAGGACAGCGTGTCGGCGGCGGACGCTCAGCCCTGTCCGTTGAGGCCGACTGCAGCAATGGCTTCGCTCAGCGTCTTGGCGCGAATGACGCGGATGGCGCCGTCGCCGTCAGGTGAATTGGCGGGAACGACCACGCGAGAGAACCCGAGGCGTGCAGCTTCGGTGAGTCGACGTGCAGCTTGGCCGACCTGACGGAGTTCGCCTCCGAGGCCGACCTCGCCGAACACCGCGACGTCGGCAGGCATTGGCTGATTGCGTAGTGCACTGACCACTGCGAGGCAGACGCCGAGATCGAGGCCGGGTTCGACGAGCTTCACGCCGCCGGCGGTTGACGCATAGACGTCGTTCTCGCCGACGGGGAGCCGAGCGCGGCGCCCGAGGACGGCCATCAGCATCGACAGGCGCGGGCCGTCGAGGCCCAGTGCACTCCGTCGAGACGGCACGCCTGGAACGCCCGGCGAGGTCAGTGCCTGGACCTCGACCACGATCGGCCGCTGCCCTTCCATCGTCGGGACGACCGCTGAACCCGGGATGCCGGTCCGGCGATCGGAGAGGAACATCGTCGATGGATCAGGCACGCCGATCAGGCCGACGCCTGCCATTTCGAAGATGCCGAGTTCGTTGGTTGGGCCGAACCGATGCTTGGAAGCTCGCAGCAGCCGGAGGGCATGATGTTTGTCGCCTTCGAATTGCAGGACAGTGTCGACGACGTGTTCGAGCACTCGCGGCCCGGCGAGGCCGCCGTCCTTCGTGACGTGCCCGACGAGCACGATTGCAATGTCGCGTTCCTTGGCCACGTTGACCAGCCGCTGCGCGCAACCCCGGACCTGCCCGACGCTGCCGGGCAGCGAACCGAGCGATGGGTCAAAGACGGTTTGGATGGAGTCGATGACGACCAGCTCGGGCTTGGTCTCTTCGATTGATTCCAGAATGTGCGGCAATGAGGTCTCGGCATGGAGCCAGAGTTGGGGTCGGACTGCATCGAGCCGCTCGGCGCGGAGGCGCACCTGCTGGGCGCTCTCCTCGGCGCTGACATACAGCGTCGGCCCGTCCCACGATGCGAGGAGCTGCAGCAAGAGCGTGCTCTTGCCGATGCCGGGCTCGCCGCCGAGCAACATGACGGCACCGGGCACGATGCCGCCGCCCAATACTCTGTCGAGTTCGTCGATCTGCGTCGACCTCGGCTGGCCGGCTTCGGTGCCCACGTCGCCAATGAGCATCGGGCCCGGTCGATTGGTCGGTGGCGGGGGAGCCTTGAGGGCCTCGCCCGGGCCTTCGATCTCTTCGGAGAGGGTGTTCCAGTCACCGCAACTGCCACACTGGCCCGACCATTTGGGGTACGACGAACCGCATTCGCTGCACGCGTAGACAATGCGGATCTTGCCGCTCGACTTGGCCATGGATGCCACCCTAGAGATGTGGTGTCACAACCCGTTCCTGCCGGAACGCAGCGACGTCGTCGCTGGCCGTCTTCGCCGGCAGTTGTGAGTCCTCGGACTGGCGTCCGAGCTGAAGGGGCCTAGGGCCGGCCGAGATGGCGGTGCTTGTAGGCGCGAGCTCGACGGAAGCGGGCGAAGGTTACGTAGATGATGAACAGCCCCATGAATGCGACCCAGCCAACGAGAGCGACGAGGGCAGCGATTGACAGCGGGCGGGCCCAACGCTGACCTTCTCCGGGTTGCTGCGTGGTCTCGGCTTGCCATTGGAGTGCCGTGCCGTCGAGCGGGACCGCCCACTCGAGGATGCCGGCTTGGTTCGGCTCGACGTTCGTTGTGTCACTCTCCAAGACGCCGGGCAGCGAGGCTCGGACGGTGACCGACATGTTTTCTTCTGGCGTTGCGCCGGCGGCGGCGATTTGCGCGGCGAAGGGCTGTGATCCGACTGCAGCAACAAGGTCGGCGTCGGCAAACGAGTCGAATCCGTCGACGAGCACGAGTCGACCTCGGAGCTGGTTGGTGGTGACGTCATCGTTGAGGCCGCGACCGACTTCCATTTGAGTGAAGGGTGGGCCGAGGGACTGCAGCAGGTTCGTTGCCTCGCCCTGTGAGCGGAAAGGGTGTGTCATCTGGAGGAAGAGCCCGCCTGATCCATCGTCCGGAGCACGTGGCCCGTCGATGGACCAGCCGGCTTCGATCACGTCGTCGAGGACCAGATCACCGGCAAGCGTTGGAATCTGATCGAGGATCTCTTGGTCGGCCACGATGGTCACCGCGATCTGGCCGGTCCCGTCGGGATCAACGACGACGTCAACAGTCACATCGAGTTGGCATGCAGTCAGGGCGACGGCAAGCGCCAGAAATGCCATCAGCCGCCGAATCACATTCGCCATTATGTCGCGCGGTAGCGCCCGAAAGGTGGCAAGCCCCGGACCATGAACCGAAAACGACGAACGCCCCGACGGCTGGCCGTCGGGGCGTTCGTTCAGCAGATCGCTGAGATCACTCGGCTGCTTCAGGTGGCGGCAGCTGACCCTCCGGCGGGGTTGCCGGCTTTTCGGTCGCGGTCATCTCGAGTTCGACTGACGCAGGGGGCACGAAGCCTTCAACGGCAGTGAAAGTGAACTTCTTCTTGCCGTCGCGCTCGGGATCGTCCTCCGTGTCGACAACGATGATCTCGCCTGCCGAGAATGCCTTGTACAGGATCTTCTCGGACAGCGAGTCTTCGATGTGGCGCTGGATCGCACGACGCAACGGGCGGCCACCGAGCTGCGGGTCGTAACCGAGTTCGGCGAGCAGTTCCTTGGCGGACTGCTTGACCTCAATGCCCAGACCCTGACTCTCGAGCTGTCCGGTGAGGCGCACCAACTGCAGGTCGACCATTTGGAGCACTTCATCTCGCGAGAGCTCGTGGAAGACAATGGTTTCGTCGATGCGGTTGAGGAACTCCGGCCGGAAGTGGTTTTTCAGGCTGTCGTTGACCTTTTCCTTCATGCGCTCGTAGCTCATGGCGGAGTCGTCGGTCGTGAAGCCGAGGTTGGCCTTACGAAGATCCTGCGTACCGAGGTTCGAGGTCATGATCAGCACGGTGTTGCGGAAGTCGACGCTGCGACCCTGGCTGTCGGTGAGGCGACCCTCTTCCAAAATCTGGAGGAGCGTGTTGAACACGTCGGGGTGGGCCTTTTCGATCTCGTCGAACAGGACAACGGAGAACGGCTTGCGACGCACCGCTTCGGTGAGCTGGCCACCGTCTTCGTACCCGACGTAGCCGGGAGGCGAACCGACGAGACGGCTGACCGTGTGCTTCTCCATGTACTCCGACATGTCGAGTGTGATCAGCGCATCGTCATCACCGAACAGGAACTCGGTGAGTGTCTTCGCGAGCTCGGTTTTTCCGACGCCCGTTGGGCCGAGGAAAATGAACGAACCCGACGGACGCTTGGGGTCCTTCAGGCCAGCACGAGTACGGCGGATCGACTGCGACACGGCGGCCACAGCGTTCTCCTGGCCGATGATCCGCTTGTGCAGTTCGTCTTCCATCTTCAAGAGACGCTCGGTCTCTTCTTCGGTCAACCTGTAGACGGGGATGCCGGTCCAGAGTGCGAGCACTTCGGCCACGGCTTCTTCGTCGACTTCGTCGAACAGGTCGACACCGGAGGCCTTGACCTCGGTCTCTTTTTCGGCCTTCTCTTCGAGCAACTTCTTCTCTTCGTCGCGCAAACGGCCAGCCTCTTCGAACTGCTGATCTTCGACAGCGGTCTTCTTGGCGTCCTGTACGTCGGTCAGCTTCTGCTCAAGCTCGCGAAGATCGGGCGGTGTGGCCATGCGCTTAATGCGCAGACGCGAACCGGCCTCGTCGATGAGGTCGATTGCCTTATCAGGCAGGAAGCGGTCACTGATGTACCGGTCAGCGAGGTTGGCTGCAGCCACGAGGGCCTGGTCGGTGATGGTGACACGGTGGTGCGACTCGTACTGGTCGCGGATGCCCTTGAGGATCTCGATCGTGTGCGCCAGCGAGGGCTCGTCGACCTTGACCGGCTGGAACCGACGCTCAAGCGCAGCATCTTTTTCGACGTGCTTGCGGTACTCGTCGGTCGTTGTAGCACCAATGGTTTGGAGTTCACCACGAGCGAGCATCGGCTTGAGAATTGACGCAGCGTCGATCGCGCCTTCGGCAGCACCGGCACCCACGAGGGTGTGGATCTCGTCGATGAACAGCAAGATGTCGCCGCGCGACTTGATCTCTTTGAGGACCTTCTTCAACCGTTCTTCGAAGTCGCCGCGGTAACGCGAGCCAGCAACGAGTGAGCCGAGGTCGAGCGTGTAGAGCTGCTTGCCGGCAAGCGTGTCGGGGACGTCGTTGTTGACAATCTTCTGGGCGAGGCCTTCGACAATGGCTGTCTTGCCGACGCCGGGCTCACCGATGAGTACCGGGTTGTTCTTGGTGCGACGCGACAGGATCTGCATCACGCGTTCGAGTTCTTTCGAGCGGCCGATTACCGGATCGAGTTCACCGTTGCGGGCAGCTTCGGTGAGGTTGCGGCCGAACTGATCGAGGATTTGGGAGTTGCCACCCTTGTCGTCGCCGCCTTCCTTGTTGCCTGCGCCGACGCCTGCCGCCGGCTGGCCGCTTTCGGATCGGCTGGAGCCAGAGCCACTGCTACCGGTGGAACCGGCGGGCCCCTGGTAACCGGAGAGCAGCTGGATGACCTGCTGGCGAACGCGGGAGAGGTCGGCGCCCAGCTTGACGAGCACCTGTGCGGCAACGCCTTCGCCCTCGCGGATGAGGCCGAGCAAGATGTGCTCGGTGCCGATGTAGTTGTGGCCGAGCTGCAGTGCTTCGCGCAGCGACAGTTCGAGAACCTTTTTCGCACGCGGCGTGAAGGGAATGTGGCCAGACGGAGACGAGCCGCCTTGGCCAATGATTTCTTCAACCTGGCTACGCACCGCTTCGAGGCTGATGCCCAGCGACTCGAGGGCCTTAGCTGCAACGCCTTCACCCTCGTGGATAAGGCCAAGCAGGATGTGCTCGGTGCCGATGTAGCTGTGGTTGAGCAGCCGGGCTTCTTCCTGCGCGAGCACGACGACTCGTCGTGCTCGGTCGGTAAATCGTTCGAACATCTGCTGCCCTTTCGTTCAGGGGCCCCTCAATGAGCGCCGTCTGCGGGATGCGAAACAGCGCTCGGAACCAGTGGAGTAACTCTATCGGCGACCTGTCACGGTGCCAGGTCGAGCTCCGTGACAGGTTTTCAGCAACTTCTGGGAATACAAGAGCGATTTGATTACGTAGCGCGCGTCGCGGCCCGAAGTAAGACGGGAGTGGGTGAGCGGCTGGGGCACGAAAATCGGGCATGATCTGCCTATGCGAATCGTCCTGATCATCGTCGGCCTCCTTGTCACCGTCAGCGCGGTCGCGGCAATCATGATTCGCCGTCTCGACCACGATGCGGCGGTCTGGCACGTCGATCCGCTCGTTGCCGCGAAGCCGAGCACACCGAACTCGTATCGAGTTGGTCCCGACGGCACGACGGAAGCGGACGCAATGGCACCGACCTTCGCGCTGTCTGGCGCCGACCTGGCAGCCAAGTTCGACGCCATCGCCCGCGGCGCTGGTAGCGCAGTTATTGGCGGGTCGGTAGCCGAGGGCCATGTCACCTATGTCCAGACCAGTGGCCTGTTCGGCTTTCCGGACTATGTGTCGGTGAAGTTCATCGAGATCGATGCAGCCAACAGCACGCTGGCAATCTTGTCCCGATCGCGCCTCGGAAAGAGCGATCTTGGGGTCAATAAAAAGCGCGTCGAGGCGTGGCTCGGTCAGCTCAGCAGTTGATCACGAGCTGAACTGGGCCAAACGATTCGCACGAATGTCGCGCGCTGGCGCCCGCGATCAGGCAGGCTGACGAAATGCATGTCGTGATCGTCGGCGCCGGCGAGGTCGGCTGGTACCTCGCACAACGGCTCGGGGCCGAGGGCCACGACGTTGTCGTCATCGAGCAGAACGAGGCAATCGCGTCGGCAATCGCTGCCCAGCTCGACGTCCAGGTCGTCGTCGGCAACGCGACATTGCCGTCGACGATGAAGGCCGCACGTATCGATCGCGCCGACCTCCTGGCCGGAGTCACGCAGAACGATGAAGTCAACCTCATCGCGTCGCTCTTGGCAAAAGAAGCGGGTGTCGCGCAGACCGTTGTCCGCATCCAGACCGAAGAACTCCGTGGAGAAGGCGGCGCACGCCTCCGCGAGATCATGCGCGCCGATGTGGTCATCGATCCCGACGCCGACACCGCCGACGAGATCATGGCGCTCACCCAGGCATCGGGCGCCGACGAGGTGTACCAGATGTCCGGCGGCGACCTGCTCGTCCTTGGCTGCACGATCGGCGAGGGCGCTGCGTTGGCTGGAAGCACGCTCGCAGAAATTGGCGCATCGTTCGAGCCCGACTGGCGCTTCCTTTTCGGCGCGCTGACGCGTGACGGCGAGACCGTCATCCCTCGCGGAGATCAACGCCTCGAGGCTGGCGACCACGTTCGAGTTCTCACTAACCGCCAGAGCCGCAATGAGATCCTCGAATTGCTCGGGGCCTCACACCAGCGCGCCAAGCGCGTGATGGTGCTCGGCGGCGGCGCCGTTGGCACCCGCGTTGCCGAGCGACTCGAAGCTGACGGAGCCGATGTCGTCCTCGTCGAACACGACATCGAACGCGCCCGCGTGCTGAGCGAGAAATTACCGCGCGTCACGGTGGTGCAAGGCGACATCGAAGACACCGACATGCTGAGCGAGGAGTCGATCACCGACAAAGACCTCGTGATCGCGGCCACAGGCGACGACGCAGCCAACGTGCTCGCCTGTGCCTTTGCGGCGACCGGTCGAAACACGTTCACGGTTGCCGTGATTCATCGGCTCAGCCTGCTGCCGCTCGTCCGCCAATTTGGCATCGACGCAGCGCTCAGCCCACGCACCGCATCGGCCAACGCAGTGCTGCGTCACGTGCGCGGCGGAACCGCGTCGGTGGCGACCTTCCTCGAGAGCGACATCGAGGTCGACGAGATCGAGATCGAAGCCAATTCCGAGGCAGACGGTGCTGTAGTCGCCGAGTTGCATCTGCCACACTCGATCGTGCTCGGCGCCGTCATCCGCCCTGGAGAAGCCGGTCGCATTGTGCGCGGCAACACCATTCTTCACGCGGGCGACAACGTCGTGGTCTTTGCTCGCCCCGATTCGCTGCCAGCGCTGCGCAAAGCATTCACCCGTGTGGCGGACCATCGGTGAGCAACCTCGAACCGCACGGTTCGCATCGGATTCATCGGCCTGACACCCGCGCCCTGCTGAACCCGCGTGTGTCGGTCTTCGGTGACCGTGGTGAGCGACTGTTTGCGCAGAAGCGACGACCTTCGCTCCTCCTCAACGTCGTTGGCCTCACGCTGACCGTTGTCGGAGTCGGCATCGCCATTTCCGGCATTGTTGACGTCATCGATGGCGGTCCCGATGTCGTCGCGCTGCTGATTACTGGAATCATCACGGCGATTGTCGGCGCGGTTATGTGGCAGGGCACCGTCGCTCCAAAGCAAATTCGCGTGCTCGACGTGTTCACCACCGTCACCATCGCGTGGGTGACCATTGCTGCTGTCGGTGCCATCCCCTACCTGGTCACGGGGCATTTCACCCGCGTTGACGATGCGCTGTTCGAAGCCATGTCTGGGTTTACGACCACCGGTGCAACGGTCACCCCCGACATCGAATCCACGTCGAAAGGCCTGCTCTTCTGGCGGTCAATGACGCAGTGGATGGGCGGGATGGGCGTCATCGTGCTCGTTGTCGCCGTGCTGCCGACGGTTGGATCGGGCGGAATGAGCCTGCTCGAAGCGGAAGCGCCGGGCCCCACCGGCGAGCGGCTCACCCCGCGTGTGCGCGAAACCGCCCGCCGGCTCTGGGCGGTCTACGTCGGCTTCACCGTGCTGATGGCGGTCGCGTACTTCGCAGCTGGGATGAGCATGTACGACGCAGTGAGTCACTCCTTCACGACGGTCTCGACCGGTGGTTTCTCTCCGTACCAAGCCTCGTTCGGCCACTTCGAATCAGCTCTACTCGAATGGATTTGCATCGTCGGCATGATCTTGGCTGGCGGCAGCTTCACGCTGTACTGGCGCGCGCTGCGCGGCAACGTGAAGCCGCTTCTGCGCTCGACCGAGTTCCACGTATACCTTGCGTTCGTGAGCGCCATCACGCTCTGGGCGTTCGTGACAGCGGGCAACAACGGCGGTCAGTCGACGGGATTCCGTGATGCGCTGTTCACCACCGCGTCGACGGTCACCACGACCGGCTATGTGGCAACCGAATATGGCTTGTGGAGCCAGACGGCGCAATCGTTGCTGCTGATTGCGCTGCCACTCGGCGCCATGGCCGGCTCGACCGCTGGTGGCATCAAGTTGCTGCGGGTGATGGCAGTGTCGAGTTTCGCCCACCGCGAGGCGCTGAAGCATCTCCACCCGAAGCTGGTTCGACCAGTCCGTGTCGGCAATGCGTCATTGTCAGATGACGTTGCGGGCAAGGTCGTCGGATTTCTGCTCCTGGCGCTGGTGATCTTCGGTGGCGGATCGTTCGCCATCGCTGCGACAGGCCCCGACTTGATCACGTCGTTCTCTGCGTCGGCGACCGCGCTCGGCAACGTAGGTCCCGGCCTCGGGCTCCTGGACCACACGGGCGATTTCACCGTGATTCCGCGAGCAGGCCGATGGGTTGCGACGATGCAGATGCTCCTCGGGCGCCTTGAGATCTACCCGGTGATTTTGGCCCTCTCGGTCGTCACCCTCCGGCTCCCCAAGAGACTCCTCCCGCGTCGCCGCGGCCGCTGACCCACACTCGCCGCCCGCACGTCTGCGGCGAGATGAGAACCCCGCTTTCTGTGTGAGCGATTGCGGCGTCGGACCCTGGAATCGCTCACACAGAACTTGGGCCGAGTCATCGGGCGAGGGCAGCGGCGAGTCGCCTGAGCACAGCGTCGGCATCGTCAACGACATCGCGATACGTGAACTGATACACCCGGAACCCGTCGTCAACGAGTGCGTTCATCCGGGCCGTGTCGCGTGCGATTTGGTCAGTTGTGCGGTGGTACCGCTGACCCAAGGCCTCGACGACGATGTTGGTCCCTGGAAATCGGAAGTCGACGCGGACCACTCGGTCGCGGGCGCGAGTGAGGACCTGTTGTGTGTCGGGCCGCGGGAGCGCCGCGGCATCGACAAGTCGAAGAAACTCTCGTTCGAGCCAGCTGTGTCCGCCACGACCGAACTCGAACGAGTTGATTGCGTCGAGCAGCTTGGGAATCCCGTACCTCCCCTGTGCTGCGAGCGCGACGATCCGTCGGTGCACGAGCCGCTCGCTGAACTTGCCGTCTCGAAGGCCCGAGTCGTACGCAGCGACGAGTCGTTCCGGAGGTTCGGTTCGTGCGAGATCGACAACGGTCCGGGCCCCGCTGGTGACGGCCAGTTCAGCGACCCTGCTCCGATCGATGAGCGGCAGCGCAGTGGTCGTGTGGATTCGCTGACCGATGCGCCGGACGTTTCGATGCCGCTCGGTCGTGACATCGAAAGGAGCACCGAGCTCGAACCCGTCAAATCCGTGGAGAGCGGCGGCAGTTGGTCCGCTCGCCCAGACATTGCCCCCGATGTCGAGGAGGAGTGCGGTCAGTTGTGCGGGTGGCCCGGTTCGTGCGCCGGGCAGGCGATAGGCGTGTGTTCCGGATTGGATGAGGGTGCCGCTCTGGACTCGGCTCCGAAGCTGGTCATTCGATCCGCCTAACGACCGCACCTGCGTGCGGGTGACGAACCCCAGCTGACCGTTCGCGATCGACGCAATGCGTCGATTCAGATTGGTCATGTCACCATCTTGCAGGAGCGGTGTCACAGAGTTCGGCACGCAAACAGGCTTTTGTGTGAGCGATTGCAGCAGCCGACGCCGCTATCGCTCACCCAAAAATCGGACGAGTGCTTTGTGCGAGCTATTGCCCGAA
>JBLIKS010000027.1:0-16805 GCA_047635555.1 Candidatus Azotimanducaceae bacterium | reverse complement strand
CATTCGTCATAAAAGGTGAGTTCATCTGGCCCACGCCGCGAGAGAAAACGTTCATGCTGCGTCAACGACAGCGTCTGGACTTTCTTGAATATTTCAGCGTTTTCTTGCCAACGCTTCGACCCGCTGCGCTGACTTGAGCGCCCTGACTTGAGCGCCCTGACTTGAGCGCCCTGACTTGATGGGGTCAGCTAAACGTCGGAGCGATGCCCGCATCGCTCATGACACCCATGAGCCGATCGTGCTCGGCGGCGTCGACAGTTGTCGATTCGTCAATGAGCATGACCGGAATGTCGTCTCGGATTGCGTAGCTGCGCTGCAGACGAGGGTTGTAGAGGATGGATTCTGCTTCGAGGTAGTAGAGCGGGCCCTTGTCTTCAGGGCAGGCGAGAATCTCAAGAAGAGCCGGAGCAAGTGACATGTCGGCAAGGCTACGGGATCAGCTGGTGATCATCGTCAGCAGCTCGGCGACCCGGTCAGCACAGGTGTTCTGATCGGCAGCTTCGAGGTTCAACCGCAGTAACGGCTCGGTGTTCGAAGGGCGCAAGTTGAACCACCAGTCGCCGCAGTCGACCGTAAGGCCGTCGAGGCGATCCTGGTCGTGGTCGCTGTGCGCGGCACTGATCTGTTCGATCACGGCGACAGCATCATCGACCTGGGTGTTGATCTCGCCGCTGGCCGCGTAACGCTCGAACGGGGCACGAACCTCAGACAGCGGACCGCCGGATCGCCCGACTTCGGCCATCACCATCAACGATGCGATCAAGCCACTGTCGGCGTTGAAGTTGCGCGCAAAGTAGTAGTGCGCTGAGTGCTCGCCGCCGAAGACCGCTCCGGTGTCGGCCATGATCTGCTTAATGTAGGAGTGTCCAACTTTGGTTCGCACCGGCACGCCACCGTGCTCGGTGACGACCTCGGGAACGCTCTTCGAGCAGATGAGGTTGTGCAAAATCGTGGCGCCCGGCGCAGCGCGCAGGGCCGCAACAGCGAGCAGCGCAGTGGTGGTCGAGCCGCTGAGACCCACGCCCAGTTCGTCAACGACGAACACCCGATCTGCATCACCGTCGAATGCCAGCCCGATGTCGAAGCCGCCAGCCTTGACGCGAGCTCGCAGGTCGCGCTGGTTCGCAGGCTGCAGTGGATCTGCCGGATGGTTGGGGAATGTGCCGTCGAGTTCGCCGTACATCACCTCGAGTTCGACACTCGGGATGCGCTCCATGACTGCCGGGACCACGAGACCTCCCATGCCATTGGCTGTGTCAGCAACGACTCGCATGGTTCCGATGTCGGCGAGGTCGACGAAGGTGAGTACGTGCTCGGCGAAGTCGCTCAGCACGTTGCGCTCGCTGTGTGACCCAGCTGAGGCAGCAGGCTTCGGGCCGCCATCCTCAAGCACTTCTTTGGCAACTCGCTTGACGTCGAGCAGTCCGGTGTCGACACCAACCGGGCGAGCTCCTGCCACGCACAGCTTGATCCCGTTGTACCCGGCAGGGTTGTGCGACGCGGTGAACATCGCACCAGGCGCATCAAGGACGCCCGAGGCGTAGTACATCAAGTCGGTCGAACCGAGGCCGAGGTCGATCACGTCGATGCCCTGGTTCAGGACACCGCGCGAGAACGCCTCAACGAACGCAGGCCCCGAGGGTCGCATGTCGCGGGCGATAACGATCCGCTCGGCTTTCGAGTTGGAGCGGAGGAAGCAAGCGAAACCGACTCCGAGAGCATGGGCGACGTCAGCATTCAGCTGATCGGGCACCGTGCCACGGATGTCGTAGGCCTTGACGATCTGATCGAGAACTGACATGTGGATCCGAGGCTAACCAGGTCCTGGTGTCACTGCCCGGGCCCTTGATCGTCGTCGTCGTCGTCCGGGCGATCGAAACCTGGGTCTCGCAGATACGGCACATCGTCGGGCATTGTGTCGATGATCAGGTCTGATTGGCGTTCATCGACATCGAGGGGGCTCGGCAGATACATCGGCGTCGGATCAGCGTCTTCGGGAGCGGGTCGCGCCGGTGCCCAAACATCTGGGACCAGTGCGACGTCGCTCGAGGCGAACTCGGCGTTGTTGGTTCCGTCAGTGCGATTGAGGCTCCACGACGGGAACTCGCCGGCGAACTGCAGATCACCGCGGCGGCGCCAGAAGACGCACAGTGCGATACCCAATGCCGTGAGTGCGTAGAAGAACCAATCGAGGCTGCTCTTCTGGTACGCCATCGCGACGTCGGTAGTTGTCGGCACGACCACCATGTGGTTCGGCGAGACGCGGTACGGGCCATCAGCGCCGCTGACCTGCCAGTTCGGGAAGTAGCTCACTCGAACAAGCACGGGTACGCCAATTTGGTCGACGCTGAACTCAACCGATTGCTGCCCGATCTCGATGTCGGTCACCGCAATTTCAGGCAATGCGACCGGAACAATGTCCTGAACAGGCACCACATAGTCGACGTTGCGACTCGGCTCCCCTGGCTCACCGTTGCGGACCGCCATGTCGATTTCGACATCAATGCGCTGCCAGCTTTCGGGACCTTCATCCGCGGGGATTGCGGGCCAGTCGTCACGACGCTGGAACCAGCTGGTCCCCAACTCGAGGTTGCGCTCACGCTGGTCGCCTGAACGCTCGTTGACGATCACGGGCTGCACGGTCAACGGTTCAACAATGCTCGAACCTGTGACCTCGTAAATGTCCCACGGTGACGACGTCGTGATGAAGCGCAACTCGTTCTGCTGGCTGGCCTCAGCCTTGGCGGCATCGGTCCGGACCATCAGATAACGGACCCCGAGGTCAAGCATGTGCTGCACGCCGACTTCGGCGTTGTTGTTGGTGTAACGCAGCTCGCGGACCGGATTTGAGGAGCTCTCAGAGATCGCCGCTGCCGTAATGAAGTGGTACGGCGTCGTGCCCGATGCCTCGAAGAACAGACCCTCCATCGACCCGATGCAGCCGTCGGTCCAATGCGGCAGCAACATCAGTGCCATCGTCGTGCCGTACTGGCCGTTGTCAGAGTTGTTCTCCCACAGCGCACGACCGCAGCCGTTGTCCTGGCCGATCTCGTCCATCTGCGTGACCACGGCGTTGTATTCGGGAAACTGGGTTCGGGCTTCGTAGCCACCCCAGTTATAGCGAGTCCATCCGTCGGCGACGGCACGGCCCGCGTCGGCAGTCTTTTGAAACGGGCCCCACGCGTACACGCTCGTTGCGGCGGTTTCTTCGGTTGCTTCGGTGACGTTGACTCGACCGTCGAACGGCAGGGTCTCGTACATGAACCCGAACACGGTCAAGCAGCTGAGCCCGATCGCACTGGCCGCGAAGGCACCCTCGAACGGGTTCAGCTCGTCGCTCGCCAGCCGCTTGCGAGCGCTGTTGAAGATCCACGTGATCAGCTCCAGCGCGCCGATCACCATGAGCATGTAGCGCAGCAGGTAGACGAACGGCAACAGACGTGGGTTCCACAGCAGGCCGATGCCCGGGAGGCTGTCGCGGGTGACATACACCAGTCCAACGAACACCAAAGTGATCAATCCGAGCGCAGTGCCGGTCAGGTTTCGGCGCATGACCATTGCTGCGAATCCAACAATCGCCAGGCCGGTGATCAAGAAATCGAGCGCAGTGGTCAGCGGGAAGAACATGTCCCAGAACGAGTCGGTGGAGCTACTCGGGCGGAACCCGTACTTCATGTCGGTCATGAACTCGTGGCCAAACAGGAACGGGCCGACCCACCAGGCCGACAGCAGCAGCGTGGTGACACCGGCGCTCACCGCGTACCAGGCGCGTTTGGCGTCGATCCAAATCAGCGACAACACAATGGCGCTGACGGCGACAAAGATCAGAACGATGCCGTGCGACACGGCTGCAAGCGACAAGACCACTGCTGCCCACACGCGAAAGCGGCCAGTCCGGAGCCCATGTGCGAGCAATCCGAGCCCGAACATTGCCAGCGTGAGAGCGATCGAAAACGAGTACTCGCCAGCCATCGTCGACTTGACGTTGCCGCCATAGATCTCAAAGCTCTCGTCGAGCAGAAAGCAGAGACTGGCGAAAGCGAACAGCTCGGGGATTGGCTGACGGAACTTGGCAAGTCGACCGAACGCCCAGCAGGCCAAGGGAAACAGGAGCAATCCCGACGCTGCCACGATCTTGAAGGCGACGCCGTAGGGGACGAATGGCACCGCATCGAGGAGCACGATTGCCAAGGCCGGAATGACCATGTAGAAGCGGTACAGCGGGAGGCCGCCGTACCAGTCCATGCTCCAGCCGCTCAGCTGGAGGTTCGGAAGGAGGTAGTCGCGCAGAAACGCGGGCGCCCAGACGTGAGCACCCATATCGCCGCCTGTCGGCGTCGTGTTGTCGAGCAGCAGGTCGCGACTTGGAGAGAGCGGGTTGAAATGGACGACCAGCATCACGATGACCGTCGTGGTCACCAACGAGGCAGACGTGATCAGCACCCGAGCAACTCGCTCATTCGTCCACTCCCGATTCCACCATGCAGCCGGACGATGCAGCACACACCGGACCACACGCCGGCCGAGCGGGTCACTCGCACCAGCGACCGCATCGTCAGCAATCGCGACGTCGCCGTCGGGGGATTCACCAGCGGTCGACCGTCGGCCAAACCAGTCCGCGAACTCGTCGGGGTCGTCGTCGCCCGAACCGGCGGTGGGAGGCTTCACTTCATCAGACATACAACGCAGACCATTGTGACAAACCCAACTCGGCTCACGGTGTCACTCCGTCATTGTTCATGACATGGCTCCGACAGCGAACCGTCAAAGAACAAGAATCAGGCCGGTCAAGTTGAACCCGATATGGGCCATGATCGACATCCCGAGGCGCCCAGTGACTTGGGCGCAGATGCCGAGGATGAGACCAAACACGAACAGGCCGGGGTACTCGACGGGTCGGAAATGGATCAACGCGAACAAGGCTGCGACGCCAACCACGACAAGTGTGTCGTTACAACGAGCGAGCAGTGAACGCTGCAGCAGTCCTCGATAAAAGAGTTCCTCGACGATCGGAGCGCCAAACACGACGAGCACGAACAGCAGCACCGTCATCAGGCCACCCGCCCGATCGACGAGACCTTCGGCGTTTCGTTTCAGCTCGTCGTCTGCAAACACTCTCGGCCAGAGATTCTCGAGCGGGAAGTACACGAGGCGGATCACGACGAGCTGAGCCAACACCCCGATACCGAATCCAATCGCATCGATCGGCAGCATCGAGATGCCGAAATCGTTCACTGGGTCGGCGGTTCCAGAACGCTCCGAAACCGTCCACATCCCTGCGATGTAGGCGCACCAGGTGGCAGTGAGTGCGATTGCCAAGACACCGATGGGGGTGTCGGTTCCCCCGGTCTCGCCGAAAATACTGAGCACGATGACCGACAGCACCTGAGCTGCAAACCAGGCGGCAAAGAATGCGACAACTGCGCTCGTCGCGTCGATCGGCGACAGCGTCTGGGATGGACGGATCCCGCTGCGCACCACAGGCTTGCGTGGATCGGTCACCGGGACAAAGCTAACGGCGCCCGGCCGCCTGCGCTGATGTCGCGTCACCGTTCAGGTTAGGCAACGCTGTATGCAGCCAGGCTGATCGTCACCCGACGGTCGTCGAGGTGCCAGCCGGTGGGCACGCTCAGGCGAGCGGCGTGGCGGGCACACATGTCATACGTGTGGGGATCGCGCTCGAAGAGCAATTCTTCGATCCAGGCATGCGACTGCCCGTAGGCGTAGGTGAGTGTGCATTCGGCGCGCTCGGAACATCCAGTACGCGTGCACTGACGTTCGGATGCGATTGCCACTGCAGGCCGCACGTGTTCTCCGGTGTAATGGTTCGTGTGTTTCATGGTTCCTGCTACCCCAACTGTCCCGACTGTTGACCCGCCCAACTGTTGATCTGGCGGAAATGACAGCCCTGAAATTAGACGCCCGAACAGCTCGGGTGGCGGATGGTCACCCTTCGCGCGATCTTTTCCAAAGATTCGCGCGGTGCGCGCGACGCCCTCCAAACACCCGTGAACTTGCGTGAACTCGAGCGATCTCGCGCTCTTTCGCGCTTTCGAGATCCTTTCGCAGTCCTGTGCGGTCTGTCGCACCGCTTGATCGGGCACGCCCACCGAATCGCCGTACAATGGACCAATGAGCAACCTGCCTCCTCCTCCGCCTCCGCCGCCTCCCGGCCGTGGCCGCGGTCCGCAGCAACGCAACAAGAACGAGCAGTCCTCCGGCAAAGATGTCAAACCTGACGGCACTCCCGCAGGGAAAGGCCCCGGCAGTTGGCCAAAGTGGGCTATCTACGTCATGGTTGGCGTGCTCGCCGCAGCCATTCTGGTCCCCAGTCTGTGGCCCTCCGACACCGGTGAGTCGCTGGAGTATTCCGAATGGCGTGAACTCGTCGTCGACGGAGAAATCTCGTCAGCCGAGATCAACACCGGTTCCGGCAAGATCACCGGCCAATTCAACAACGAAGACAAATACACAACCTCCGGCGGCGGCGAACGCGGTGTGTCCGAGGCCGACGAAGCCTTGCTCATTGCTCAAGACGTCAACTACAAGTTCATCCCGCCGAGCAGCAACTGGCTCCTGGGCCTGCTTTCGGTCTTCCTGCCTATTGCTTTGATCATTGGTTTCTTCGTCTGGATGCAGCGCCGTGCGCAGGGCCAAATGGGCGGCGTCATGTCGATCGGCAAGTCGAAAGCCAAGGCGTACGACACCAGCCGCCCATCGACGACGTTCGACGACATCGCCGGTTATGACGGCGTGAAGCAAGAGATCACCGAGGTGGTCGACTTCCTCCGGATGCCTGATCGGTTCAAGGAAATTGGCGCCCGAGTCCCCAAGGGCA
Source organism: Candidatus Azotimanducaceae bacterium (assembly GCA_047635555.1). GTDB lineage: Bacteria > Actinomycetota > Acidimicrobiia > Acidimicrobiales > Ilumatobacteraceae > Ilumatobacter_A. The sequence goes on along the minus strand of JBLIKS010000027.1, from coordinate 9,967 downwards.
TCTTGCTCGTCGGCCCTCCCGGCACCGGCAAGACGCTCTTCGCCCGCGCTGTCGCCGGCGAGGCCGGAGTCGGCTTCCTGAGCGTCACCGGTTCCGACTTCATGGAGATGTTCGTCGGTGTCGGCGCCAGCCGCGTTCGTGACCTCTTCCAGCAGGCCAAGCGCATGGGCAAGGCCATTATCTTCGTTGACGAGATCGACTCGATCGGCCGTAAGCGTGGTGCTGGCCTCGGCGGAGGCCACGACGAACGAGAGCAGACGCTCAACCAGATGCTGGCCGAGATGGACGGCTTCGAGGCCACCGAGGGCATCGTGATCCTCGCTGCCACTAACCGCCCTGACATTCTCGATCCGGCGCTGCTGCGCCCCGGTCGCTTCGACCGTCAGATTGTCGTGCCGCTGCCCGAGTGGAGCGAGCGCAAAGCAATTCTTGAGGTCCACAGCCGTGACAAGCGGATGGGCCCTGACGTCGACATGGACACGATGGCCCAGGCCACACCTGGCATGTCGGGTGCCGACCTTGCCAACCTGGTCAACGAAGCAGCGCTCGTCGCAGTCCGTCGCAAGTCGAAGCAAATCGAACGCATCGACTTCGAGAACGCCCGCGATCGAGTCGTTCTCGGTGCCAGCCGTGAGTCGATGATTCTGAGTGCCGAAGAGAAGAAAGCAACAGCCTTCCATGAGGGCGGGCACGCATTGCTCGCCACCGTTCTTCCTCACGGCGACCCACTCCACAAGGTCACTATCTTGCCCAGGGGCATGGCGCTTGGTGTTACGTGGTCGCTCCCCCAGGAGCGTCATACGTACTCGAAGGAGTATTTCGAGGACACCATCTGCAAGGCCATGGGCGGTCGTGTTGCCGAGATGATCGTCTTCGGCAACCTGAACTCAGGTGCGGCGAACGACCTCGAGCAAGCCACGGGCATTGCTCGCCGCATGGTTCGCGAGTGGGGCATGTCGGAACGTGTTGGTCCGCAGGCCTGGAGCAGCCAGCAGCAGACCTTCCTCGGCGACGACCTGATGGGTTCGGGTCGCGAGTACAGCGACGACACGGCGAAGCTCATCGATGAAGAGATCGGCCGGATCCTGCACGAGCAAGAGCAGCGAGCCCATGATGTCATCACCAAGCACGCCGAAGGCCTCCGCCTGATCGCCGAAGCTCTCCTCGAACACGAGACGATCGACGGCCCAGAAGTTGCCCGACTCATCCAGTCGGCTCTGCCCGCCAACGCACCGGCGCACTGATCCGGCATACGACTCACTGTCACACCGAGGTCTGACCTCGGTGTGACATCAGGGGTGTGACAGTTAGTGGCCGGGGGCAGAGCCCGGTTCGCGAATCTCAGCGACTGCAGCCCACATGTCGGTGGCGTTGACCGGGCCGAGGAAGTGTTTGCGGGTGACACCCTGGGCGTCACTGATCAGCAGCGTCGGCACAGCGTCGATCTGATATTTCTCGTGCAAGGCCTTCGCCTCGCCGTACTCGACTACGACAACGGCGACATCCTTCGATTCCATCACCGCGGCTCGCTCGGCCACGCCCTTGCACACATCGCATGTTGCTGAGCTGAAGATGGTCACCAGCCATGGCGCATCAGGGCGAGGAAAATCCGAGCGGTCGATCTGTTCCGGCACATTGTGGCGACGCTGAGTTGGAGCGTCCGGCGTGCGACGAGATCGCGAGACGAGTGCAATCACTCCGACCACAGCGACGATGACGGCAACAATAATGAGGCGCTCCATGCGATCGTCAGGCTAACGGCGGGTTCACGGCGGGTTCACGGCGGGTTCACGGCCGGCTTCACGTCAATCGGCTGCGGCTCGACCCCGATGGGAATGTGACGGCCACGGTCACTGCGGCGAGGGCATAGCAACCGCCAACAAAGGTGTAGGCCAGGTGATAGTTCGCCACGTCGGTGTTGCCGGCGCCACGAGCGATGATCGCGATCGCGATCGAAATACCGAATGCGTAAAACACCTGCTGTGTCGTCCGGATCATCGCGTTCGAGGTTCCGAAACGAGCGGGCTCAATGTCAGCAAGGCCAGCGCTCGCCCACGTCGCAATTGTCGACCCGACCCCGATGCCCGTGAGCACTGACAACGGCACAAATCGTGTCCACACCGTCGGGTCGTCACCGAGCAGCAGCCGGTACGCGAAATATCCGGCAGCGCAGAACGAACTGCCCCCCGCAAGGATCCACCGGTGCCCGACCCGATCGGCCCAACGGCCGGCAATGGGCGAAATCGACGCAGCGATCAGGGGCGAAAGCACCAACGCTGCACCGGTCGTCCGCAACGATTGGCCCCACAATTCCTGTAACAGCAGCGAGTTCACGAGGAACCCCGAAGTAAATGCCATCGAATAAAAGGCAAGCCCGAGGTTCGTGCTGGTGAACGAGCGGTGTCGGAAAAGGTCGGTCTCGATGAGGGGCTCGGGGTGATGCCGAGAGCGACGAACCAGTGCAGCGATCAGCGCGATGCCCGCAATGAAGAGTGCGACGGTGATCGGATCGCCAAGACCGTTCGACTCCGAACGGACGATAGAGAACATGACGAGCGCCACACCCGTCGTTCCAATCGGCACACCGAGCAAGTCGACCCGACCGGTCGCGTTCGGGTTCTTCGATTCGGTCAACAGTTTCGGCGCCAATGCCAGCACCAGCAGGCACAGTGGGACATTGATCAGGAAGACTCCGCGCCACGACCAGGCTTCGGTCACGAATGCTCCGATCGCCGGGCCTGCTACAGCGCCCAAGGCACCGGTTGCTCCGGTGATCCCGATCACCGTTGACCGCTTGTGGGCGGGGAAGGCGGGCAGGACAACCGCAATCGCGGTCGGCGCGATGATTGCGCCACCGATCCCTTGCACGACGCGCGCCGCGATCAGCAGCGTGGCGTTCGGGGCCAGGCCAGACAGCAGTGACCCGAGCATGAAGATACCGACACCCGGGAGGAACAGCTTTTTGCGGCCGATGCTGTCGGCGTAGCGACCTGCCACCATCAGCAGGGCGGCGACCGTGATGTTGTAGCCGGAGATAACCCAGCCGAGTGTCGCCTCGGAGACCTCGAAATCGTCCCGAATCGACGGAAACACGACGTTGACCGCCGACACGTCGATGACGACGAGGAAGAACACCAGGGTGGTCACCCCGACGGCGAGCCAAGCCTCGCGACCCGGCTCCTCGACACCATCTACTGAAAGCGAAGGTGCAGCCGACGTCATCGCCGAAGCGTAGTCATCGAACCGACGCCGCACCGCAGAGTGCCAGCGACAGGGTGAGATCACACTCAGATGTTGCTGGCAGGCAACGCCCACGATCCGGATCGTCCGGACAGGTTGCCGCCACGCGAGAGCGACCGCTCGATGAAGACGCGGTTCGAGGCGTTGACGATCAGTTCTTGATTGAGTACGTCGTCGGTGGTCAGGTCGATCGTGATCACAGCGCCCGGCCCGAGCGGGATATCTGTGAGGCTCGGGATCGCCGACGGGCCACCTGGCCCGACGGCCTCGATGGTGATCGTGGCCTGCTCGTTGTCGACGTTGTAGACGATCAACGCGTCTTCTGTCGGCACCGAGGGGCCAACGCCGATATGCCAGCGGTTGGCAACAAAGCCATCAGGCCGAGGCGGTGCACCCTGGACCACCGTTGTGACGAACGAGTCGCCGACCGGTCGCGTCAGAACGCGTTCAACCACAACCGTTGGCTGGGCGAGTGTCGAAAAGACGACCGAGTGGCGGCCGTTCGGGACTCGCGCGGTGAAGAACTCCGGGTCGCCGGTGTCGGTGTCGGTGTCGGTGCCGGTGTCGTCGGCAGCACCTTCAAAGGGCTTGAACATCACCACCTGACGAGCAGGGACATTGATCGGTGCGAAGCCGCCACCGTCGAACTCAAGCGGGAGGCCCAAGAAGTAGACGTCGACCTCGACATCTCCGTCGGTCGGGTTGTAGATCGAGAACGTCTCGGTGATGCCTGCGCCGCGCTCGCCGTCAGCGAACCACCACTGATCGCGCAGCGCCGGGGCGGCGAGTGACACGTCGTAGCCCAGGCGGCCACCGCCGGTGAAGTGTTGGGCACGACCGACCACGAGTCGGCCGCCGCGGGTCGTAATGCTCGCAGCGATGATCGGTTCGTCGCGATTACCAAGTTCAGCGATCGTGATGACCTTGACCGACTTTGCCGGCACCGGGAATCCCTGGAAGGCGTTGGGCTGGCTCGACCCCGACTCGGTTGCGAAGGCCAGGTCGGTCAGGACGAGATCGTCGTACGGGTTCGTCAGGATCAGCGTTTCGATGCTGCCTCCTGCGGTGAACCCGTCGGCGAGATACCACTCGTTCGAAGTCTCGCTGGCACAGGGTGCAACGGAATCACCTGCGGGATGGTTGGCGATCTGTTCGACGTAGCCGCGGCCACCGTCGATCTCGACGACAACGCTGGCAAACGAGGTCGTGACGAACGCATCGACATCAATAATGCTTTGCGACCACGGGCCCACCGTGAAGCCCTGCTCCACCTCAAGACCTTCGGGGCTCATCACCATGAAGCGACCCTCGAGTTGTTCACTCTCGCGGTTCGAGATGACAACTGAACCGCCGACACCATCCTCACCTGTCGCAGGAATGCCTGGGCAGAACCAGCTACCGGTCAACGAACCGGTGTCGGTGACCGAAGGCATCCAGGTTCCGGCTGGAGAGGAGAACACTGGCGCAGGACTCGCAACCGTGTCGCGGCCGACCACGAACAACGCAGCGAATGCTGCGAGCAGGAGGACAAGGGCGGGGATGGCACGACGGTTCATGACGGCTCTTCAGTGTCCACTTCGTCAAGCCTGATCGGCTCCGACGCCGCATCAACAGCGACCACCAGCGTGTCAGCGACATCGGCGACATCAGCGACATCAGCGACATGGCCGACATCGGCTTGCCGGGCCAATGCGCCAGTCAGGTCAAATCCTGGGTCGAGGCCGACACTCCCTGAAGCATCGGCGTCAACGTCAGTATCGATGTCGACGTCGCCCAGATCGATCAGTGTTTCGTCTTCGACGAGCGGTCCGCTCCGGCGAGCCAACGGCAGGCTGACTCGTGTCGCTCCGAAGAGCGCGATTGCCCAGAGCACGACCTGCAGGACTAACAACAGCGAACGGGACGACGGTGTCTTGTAGGCCAGTTCGGCGCTGCCAGCCTTGTCGACGTCAAACGCCGTTGTCACGCCGAAGGCACGTCGCGGCTCAATGGAGACGCCATCAACGGTCAGCGACCAGTTCTCATCGAACGGGACGGCAAGATGGATCACACCGGGGACGACATCATCGATCGACGTCGTCTGGTAGTCGGCACCAAGAAACACCGGTGAGGCCGAGCTGAGTTCGGCTCGGACGAGCGCACCCGCACCTGCGGTCCGACTTGCTTCAGCGGTGCTTCCGGTGAGCTGGCTGACCTCTGGGATCCACGCAGTGTTTTTGAACACCTCAAGCGTCGGCAATCCGGTAACCGAAGTCAGATCGAGCTGATCCTCGAGCGCATCAATGAGACCGCCTGGAAGTGGGAGCGGCTCCGCGGTGGTCGAGGCGACATTGTCGAATTCGGGAGCGACGATGAACCGAATGCCGAGCGGCGCCAACAATCGCCCGGCGCGCAACGTCGATGAACTCGCCATCTCGTCGAATGCAAGAACAATCGCGGTATTCGCTTCGTTCGACGGCGCAGCCCAACGGTCGCGTACGTCGAGGAGCCCATCGTCAAGTATGGCAAACGAGACACCGTCGCGGTATTCCACCGACGGCACCGGAAGCAGGCGGGCGTCGCCGACGAGCAAGACGTTGTAACCGCCGCGACCTGGCTCGATCAGCGGTCCGTTCTCGTTTGCATCGCCCGACGGTCGGTCGACCGTGTCATCGGGAAGTTGCGCTTCGAGTAGACGAGCGAGCGGAATTGTTGGCGTGTTCCATCCACCATCGCCGATTGCCATGACGCCGGGGAAAACGCCGACGACAACGGCGACGCTTGCGAGCAGCCCGAGAGGCTGACGCCAGCCAAACGACCCGCCCCGAACATCGAGGTCGAACGCGGCAATCGCCGCAGCGGCCGAAATCGCCACGCCGACGGCGACAGGGACAAGCAGGATGCCGGCATCGGGACCGCGCCACGGCAATGCATCACGATCGGCCAACACTGCGAGCGCGCCGAAGACGACGACGAGCGCTCCTGAGCGGACTGCCCAGGTCAGCCGCCAGGCACGGGCCAACGCAACTGCGGCGATCACCGGGAGGTACAACGCCATCGCGAGCCATGCGAAGTCGACCTCGCCGAGTCGGAACGATGCGAGATCAGCCAAGCCGCGTCCAGGATTGCCAATCGGTGCAGGGCCGACGAGCTGATCCCAGGACCACGAGGCGACCCACGGGAAGTTGAGCAGAAGGCCACCAACGATTGCCGCGGTACCTACTTCGAGGTATCTGAGCGCAGTTTGCCACGGGGCAAGCGCAAGCATCGTCGACAGTGTGAGAACGACCACGATGACAACAGCGACGACCACGGTGACGGGAGTGAAAGCAGCAGCGAGCGCGACGACGATGGCTGCCGATGCTGTTCGGCGAAGTCGTTCGGGCATCGACAGGTGCACCAGCCCATCGGCCATGTCTGATTCGGCGCTACGCGGGTCGGCAGTTTCGACGCCGACAGCGCGACGAATTGTGTGGATCATCCACGGCACGGCGGCGTACGTGACCAGCGTGTTCAAACGCCCAGTCGACATAGCGCCAACCACAAGCGGGCTTGCGCCATAGACGACGAGCGCAGAAATGCGCGCACGAGTCGACGGGAAGACGGTGGCCAGCTTCCACAGCCCGATCAGCCCGACGATGACCAGACCGACAATGAACGCCGTGTGGAGCGCGCCCATCCGGAAGAGTGTGAAGACGGAGAGCCCCGACAGCGTTGCCCATCCGGTTGGATTCGGCGATGTCGCGCCAGCGCCAGACGCGTTCCATCCGCTGACGTAGCTGTCGAGCAGCGCCCGCGGGCTCTCAGGGAACCGGAGGAACTCTCCGACAGCTGGCACGCCAGACGCAAAGAAGTCGCGGCTTCCAATGATGATCGCGGCCAGTACTGCGAGCCAAGCAAGGACTGGTGCCGTTGTCGACTCACGCCAACGACGGACACTCGTGTCGGCGCCGACGAAGGTCTCGGTGTCTCGGGACCGCAGGAATCTGGCCAGCCGGGCGCTTCCGCTGACCTGCAGGCCGATCACTTCTCGTTCGGGCACGCGACGCAGAGGTTTCACCACTCGGCGTCGGGCCAATATCGACAGCGACCGCGGGATCAGCCCGGCAAGTGCACGGACCGATGCCCACGCTTCGCTGAAACGGCCTGTGAACACTCCCACGACGATCTCGACAGCAGTCAGGACCACCATCTCGGCCGATCGGCCTGGCAGGCGCGTCGGCCCGGTCAGCGTCGCTACGGCACGCATCCGGTGACGTGCGCTCAGTAGATCGTGATTGAGGTCGGGCCGTCGTTCAGCGAGCCGGCCACGGTGCCGCACTCGTGCGGCCGGAACAACCACCACGCGAGCGCCGCTGTGATGGATCCGCCAGCACAGCTCGACATCGTCGCCGTGGAACGAGATAGCGGGATCGAACCCACCGACCTCACGAAACAGGTCAGCCCTGACCAGCATGAACGCCGATGGCAACGCGAACACGTCGCGCACTCCATCGTGCTGTTCTTGGTCGACTTCGCCGGGGTCGATACCGAGATCGATCTCACCAAATCGGTCAAGACCGAGCCCGACGGCCTGCAGCGAACTCGGGTTGTCCCATTCGACGAGCTTCGGACCGACAATGCCAGCGTTCGAACGGTAGATCTCTTCGACGAGGGTGCGGACCGCGTCGGGTTCCGGAGCAACATCGTCGTGGCACAGGAGGAAGAACCCGTTGTCGCCTTCGACAAGCCGCAACACTTCGTTGGCGGTCGCACCAAACCCGGCGTTAACGCCGAGACCTCGGACAAAGGCATTCGGGATCTGCACGCGGATGCGCGCCTGGAGCAACTCGTCTGCGACGTCGGCAAGAAAGAGGAACCGGATGTTTGGGTAGTCCTGATCAGCGAGCGCCTCGAGCGTTTCTTCGAACCATGGACCCGGTTCGTGAACGACGACGACCGCAACGACTGGCGGCGCCTGTGGTGATTCCGGTTGCACGTGGCGCGACGATAGCTGCGCCGACCCACTGGTCGAGGTCATGCCTGGCCACTGCCAGGTAGCCTCTGTCACATGGCGCAGTGGCATACGGTCAATCTGACGAACTTCGACCTCGCGCCCGCAGCGCGTACAGCCCAACACGTGTCGGAAACTGTTGCGAAGCGGACCATCGATGTGGCCAAAGACGCCACGTATATCGGTGTCGGCCTTGGGCTCTTGCTGTTTCAGCGGGCACAGGTACAACGCCGCGAATTCGAGCGAAGCCTTCGCAACTGAGTAGCACTGTGCCCACATCTGAAGAATCACCGGAATCCACTCCGACGACGCGCGAGCGGCTCCCCATTCCCGATGGCACCATTCCTGTCGGCATCGCCCTCCTCATTGCCGGAATTGCCACCTACGCATTCTTCAAGATCGGCAACGTCGCGGTTGGCGGCGACAAAGCGTTCGCTCCGATCACGGCACTTTGGTTCGCCACTTTTGCCCTTGCTCCCGGGTTTTTTCTACCGCTCGAACAAGAACTCGGTCGCGCGCTCGCCCATCGTCGGGCCCTCGGCCAAGGCACCGCCCCGGTCGTCAAGAAGGTCGTCCAACTCGGCGTCGCCCTGACGATCAGTGTGGTCGCTGTTATCGCCATCGCCAGTCCGTGGATCGCCGAGATCTACTTCGGCGGCAACTGGTTCATGGTCGTGGCTCTCGTGCTGGCCTTTGCGTCATACGCCCCGGCCCACTTGGCTCGTGGTATCTGCTCGGGCAACGGTCGATTCCGTTCGTATGCGGTGATCATGGGTTCAGACGGCGTCATCCGCATCGTTCTGTGCATCGCGCTCGCGATCGTCGGTGTGACCGCAGTGGGCGCATACGGCCTCGCCGTCGCCATCGCCCCACTGTTCGCAGTCGCTTTCGTCTACCAGCGTGGACAGCTCGCCAACGATGACGGCCCGCCAGCCTCGTGGAGCGAAGTCACGCCGAACCTCGGCTGGCTGCTCCTCGGTTCGGTGTTCGCCGCATCACTGCTCAACGCAGGCCCGATCGCTGCCAGTTTGCTTGCCAACGACAACCAAGATGTGCTCGTCACGCAGTTCGGCCAGGGAGTCCTGCTCGCACGTATCCCCCTCTTTCTCTTCCAGGCGGTCCAGGCCGCGCTCCTCCCCCGGCTCAGTCGGCTCGCTGCTCAAGGCGAACTTGACGAGTTCCGTAGCGGGCTGAAGCGCCTCATGATGGTGGTACTTGTTGTCGGCTTTGTCGGCACAACGGGCGCATTCCTGGTTGGGCCCTGGGCGCTTGAAGTGGTCTTCGACGCCGACCTGACCGGCCGCACCTTGGCGCTCCTGGCCTTCTCGAGCGCCTGCTACATGGTCGCCCTAGCAACAGCACAAGCCGTGATTGCCCTCAAAGGCCACGCACTGGTGTCAATCGGCTGGGGTATCGGCGTTATCGCCTTCATCATCGGCACATGGCAGGGCAGCGACGACGTGTTCCGTCGCGTGGAGATCGGCCTCCTCGCGTCTTCCATTGCGGCGATGGTGACCTTCGGCCTGACCTTGCGGTACAAGCTGATGATCGGTGTGGTTCCTGATCAAGACTCGATCATGGACGCCATCACCGACATGCCCTTCGAAAGCTAACGCTGGCGCGCCTCTCGGCGCTGCCCGTTCGGTCGGCGAGTGCAGACCGGCGAGTGCAGGCCGGTCAGTGCAGGCCGGTCAGTGCAGGCCGGGTGGCTGGATTTTGGCCAGGTATTCGCTGTCGGAGTATTCGCTGTCGGTC
>JBLIKS010000026.1:0-17085 GCA_047635555.1 Candidatus Azotimanducaceae bacterium | reverse complement strand
GCGACCGACTCCGTTCGCCCGGCTCAATCGATTCGCCGCTGTCTCGCGAGGGAGCGTTCCTTGCCAACAACGTGCTGTTCACGGTCTTTGCTTTCGTGGTGCTCCTCGGTACGTTGTTCCCACTGCTCGTCGAGGTCCTTGACGATCGTCGGACGATCGTGGGTGCTCCATACTTCGACCGGTTGAGCATGCCGATCGGCCTGATGTTGCTCTTCCTGATGGCGATTGCCCCGGTGCTGCCATGGCGCAAAGCTTCGACCGAATTGTTGCGGGATCGACTTTTCTGGCCAGCCTGGGCTGGTGCCGGAGCGTTGGTCTTTTCGGTCGCCGTCGGCGCCACCGGATGGGCGCCGCTTGTTGCCTTTGCCCTTGCCGGTTTCGCTGCCGGCGCGGCACTTCGCCAGATTGTGCTTGCCACTCGGCGGCAGGGCTGGCGCGGCTTCGTCGGCCGTGCGAACGGTGGCATGATCGTCCATATTGGCGTCATCATGATCGCCGTGGCGCTCGCCTCGTCGAACAGTTTCACCCACGCGACGCGGCTGCAGCTCGAACAAAACGTCGTCCAGGAGTGGTCCGGTCACACCTTCGAACTCACCTCGCTGACGGAGAACACCAGCCAGGCGGGCCAAAGCGCACTTGAAGCGCGAGTTATTTTGGATGGCAGCAAGACGATCGTTCCGGCGATCACCACATATCTCAATATCGGCCTCGATGTGCCCACACCTGGTGTGCGGACTGGCCTGACCAACGACGTGTACCTCACACTCGAACAGGGCTCGCAGCCCGGCGACACGTCCGTCTCGATCCAAGCTTTCGTCCGGCCAATGATCTTGTGGCTGTGGATCGGCGGCCTTGTGATGGGAGTCGGCACGCTCCTTGCCGCGTTCCCTGGGAACAAACGGCGCCGTGCAACCGACCCCGTGTCGGCACCGATCGCCACAGGCCGCCCTGATGTCCAGCGCCCTGAGGGCGAACCGGAACCAGAGCCTGCTGGGGCCAGCGCATGACAGAGGTCAGCGACGATCTGATCGATCCGACCGATCAGGGCGAGCATCGTCCCAACCGAGTCGCCCCGTGGATTGCTATGGCTATTGCCATCACGATGGTCGGCCTCTTCGTCGTTCTGATTGGCGCCGACCCAGGGGGCGGAAAGGACGCCCAGTCGCCGCTGCTTGGCCGGCCCGCACCGGAGGCAACTGGCACCCTGCTCGACGGCGGCAACTTCGATCTGTCGCAGCGCAAAGGAAGTTGGGTTGTCCTCAACTTCTTTCGAGCTGACTGTATTCCGTGCATTCAAGAGCACCCCGACCTCGTTGAGTTCACCGAGCAGCAGGCAGCTTTGGGGATCGACGGCGCCGAGTTCTATTCGATTGTCGTCGACGACAGCCGCGAGGACGTCGAAAAGTTCTTCGCCGACAACGGCGGCGATTGGCCAGTCGTGCTCGATCACCGGTTGATCGACGTTGCCTTTGGCGTTGCCCTCGTGCCCGAGACATGGATCATCGATCCGAGTGGCATCGTCGAGGCCCGGATCATCAGTCGGGTCTCAACCGAACGTCTGAATATCGCGATGCAGCAACTCCGCGAGGTCTACACCGGATGATGCCCTCGACGTGCCATTTTGAGCTCCAGAACTTGGACAGGAACGTGAACAGATTGCGCGACTCGAATGAATGATCTGAATCGTCGGATGAAGTCGTGGCCGAGCTGGGTCGTGCTGCTGATCGTCGTCGTGTCGGTGCTCGCCGTTGGGTCGACCCGCAGCGCTGGGCCGCAAACCCAGGAAGAACGAATTGATGCAGTTGCCCGACGCGTTGCCTGCCCGGTCTGCAACGGTGAGAGCGTCTTCGAGTCGCGTAACCGAGCCTCCCGGGCGATTCGCAACGAGATCACCGACCTCGTCCGGGCGACCGAAGCAACTGACGACCAGATCATCGCAGGGCTCGAGAACACCTACGGCGCTGATGTGCTGCTGGTCCCCAAGGCGACCGGATTCGACGCACTGATCTGGGTCTTGCCGACCGTTGCCTTTGTGCTCGGTGTCGCTGGGCTGGCGGTCGCCTTCCGGCGATGGAAGCTGCAGGCGGACGCCAATGTCGACCCAACCGACGCCGATCGTGATCTCGTCGCGGCAGCGCTGCGCGATCGCAATCAATGACTGCGATGAATAACGGCGAGACAGAACTGAGCGACGCAGCATCGAACGAGGTCGACGACGGCCTCGAGCCCGAACAGGCGATCACGCCGTTGCGAAGCGGGGCCCACCTCGAACGGATTGCTGAGTTGGAAGAAGAGCGGCGCTTTCTTCTGCGTTCGCTCGAGGACCTCGAGCGAGAACACGACGTCGGCGATGTCGACGATGCCGACTACACGACTCTCCTCGACGGCTACACCGTTCGTACTGCGGCGGTGTTGCGCGAGATCGGTTCGGGCAAATCGCGCCTCGCCTCAAAGAAGCCACGCCGCTGGGGACGCCTCGTCATGACGAGTGCTGCAGTACTGGCATTGGCAATCGGGATTGGATTCGTGCTCGCAAACGCCTTTGGTGAACGCGGCGCCGGCCAAGAGATCACCGGCTTCGACCCCGGCAACGACGCACGCGTCGTCCTTGCGTCGGCCCGTGACGCCGTGAACGAAGGCGATTTTGGGCTCGCAAATTCGCTCTTTGCGCGAGTCGTCCAGATGGAGCGTGAGCGCGAGGTCGACAACGTCGAGGCGATCACCTACTTCGGATGGACCCTTGCACTCCAGTCCGTGCAAGACCCCGACGCCGAATCATCCGACCAGCGACTCGATGCCGCTCGTGTTGCGTTGCGTCAGGCGATTGAGCTCGACGACGATTACGCCGATCCGAACTGTTTCCTTGCGATTATTGAGTTCAACTTCTTTGACGACGCTGATGCGGCGCTCCCGTTCGTCAATGCGTGCCAAGAGAAGAACCCGACCTCTGACATGGAACAACTTGTCGCCGGGTTCGCCGCCGAGATCCGCGCCGCAGCCGGCTGAGAGAGAGCGCACGGAGACGCCGACAGGGTTTCGCTGCTGGCGTGATCGCCTCGTTGCTCCAGCCCGGTCGCTACGGTGAGGCGATGGCCAACACTCCGCCGCCCCCAGGCGACACGCCGCCGCCACCACCACCACCGCCGCCTCCGCCGCCTCCCGGGTACGTCCCGTTCGGAACGCAACCGCCCAGCGATGGTCGGCGAACCAATGGTCTGGCTGTCGCCTCGCTGGTCCTTGGGATTGTCGGGATCATTCTCTGCTTCTTGTTCATCCCGTGGATCCTTGCGATCATCTTCGGCGCAATCGCGATCAAGCAGTGCAACGAAGATCCGACCTACACGGGCAAGGGCCTGGCAATCGCGGGCCTCATCTGTGGGCTCGTGGGCATGGCGATCATCGTGCTGATCTTCACCACCGGTGAAACGGACTTTGACTTCAATTCGATCGGCGTCGGCATCGGCGCAGCCCGCTGAGCGGAGCGCTCACGCCGCCTACTTCTTGGCTGATTTGGTTGCCAAGACAGGCGGCGGCCAGACCTTGCCGCGGGTGATCCGATCGCCCTTGCGGTGCAAGACCCACACGCTTGCCTTGCCCCAGTCGGGAGGAGTTTCCACTTTCATGCCGCGGCGCACGAGTGCATTGATGACAGCAGGAATGATGTCGCCGTGGCTGCAGAGCACGGCACCATCTTCGACCTCGTTAATCAGATCGAGGACAGGCTCGAACGGCTCGTCTTCGAAGAGCCGGTGCTCGGCCTGAACGGGAAGCCCGGCGAGGGCTCCGAGCGGCTCGAGAGTCTGCATGCAGCGTACGTACGGGCTCGCGTAGAGCGCCGCTACTTTCCTTTTCGACAGGCGCCGCGCCACTGCCTGAGATTGCTTCCAGCCGGTCTTGCTGAGTGGCCGATCGACGTCCTCGCCTTGCCAGACTCGTCGTTCGCCGGCCTTCGAGTGACGGACCAGATAAATCACGGCCGAGCTGCCCATGGCGAAATCCCTGTTCAGTTCTCGCCGGTCAGCGAACGGTGACGGGCGGTCAACTGTCGGGAGAACATGATGAACACCACAGCAGCAATCAGGCTGCCAACAGCGCCGATTATCGTGACCACCGAGCTGGTTTCTGCGAGTGTCTTGGCGACGGCCTCTGTGCTCGTGTCCCCGAAGCCCGTGAACATCGAGTTCGCTGACACGCCGAGCATGATTAACGGCAGCAGTCCGAAAAACAACCACCAAATCAGCAGCAAGGGATTGTCCTTGGAACCGGCCGAAGGAGCCCCTGCTTGGGCTGGAGGCGCGGACTTGATCCACTGTTCACGCAGCATGAGCGCCGGGATGACGAATAACACGCCAGGCGGGAGCATCCACCCGAAGACGGCAAACAGCGGATGCCAGGTGGTGGACATGCCGTACCTGCGTAAGTTCGACGTGATCCTGAACATCCAGATCATGACGAGGATGGCACCGATGAACATGGCAATCCCGGCAACGGCCGAGATCGCCGACGAAGATACAACGCTGTCTTCAAACTCGGTGCGTGTTGTCGTCCCGTTGATGAAGTCGGTCGCTTTGGACTGCAACGACGACTGAATAAACCCGTTGACGAGGGCACCGGCGCCGGCGATTCCAACGACGACCGTGATCGCTGTCGACAGTCCTGCGACCCGGCTGACCCGCTGTGTCGGAGTTGCGGTCGCTGCGCTGCCGTACGCCACGTAACCCGGGGGCGGAGCCATGTTTCCTGGGGGCGGAGGCGGCGGCGGTGTTGAACTTGGCGGCGGCGGGGGCACCGGTTGGGGGGACGACTGGTGACCGGGCGGGGGTGGGGGCATATCGCTCACCTGATCCAATCTACCTGCGGTCTATTCGCCCTTCGCCCTGAGATCGTGGGCGGTCCTGGCGTTGCCAACCACCGAGCAAATCGGCTATTTCGCCTCGGACCAGCGGCTGATAATGCTGGTGTCGCTGACGAACCGGACGGGTTGGTTGCCTGCTTGATCACGTGGCGCCCAGCGATGCGCTGCTTCTTGCAGGCAACGATCGAGGAGAGCAGCAGCGTCAGGGCCATTCTGCTCGGGCACGTGGATCAGGACTTCGTCGTGCAGGCAGAGGACGATCTGCGCATCGAGGGTTCGGCCCCGGGCGCGCATTAATACAGCCCAGGTTTTAAAGAACTCGGCGGCTGCCCCCTGAACCATTGCATTGCGCCCGTAGCGGCCCCGTGCGGCAGCTTGGGAGCGGGCATCGCGTTCGCTGACTTCGTTGGAGTTCGTGGAACCCATCCGGACAAGTCGCCCGCCGTAGGTGCGGAGATCGTGGCTGCCCTGTGCCGAACGATCTGCGGCGGCGAGAAAACCCATGGCTATCGGGTACTCCCGTTCCAGGCCGCGTAGGGCCTCGGCGCCCTTGCCGGTGGTTTGGCCGTACATCGCGCCGAGAACCGCGACTTTGGCGATGTCGCGCTCCACCCGGAGTTGGGTCGCAACCGGCGCGTACATATCGTCTTCCTGACTCGCTGCTGCGAGCTTGGGGTCACCCGCTACGGCAGCAAGAATCCGTGGCTCGATTTGGCCGAGATCGGCCCGTACGAACACGTGGCCTGGTTCGGCTGCAATGGCGGGGCGAAGTTCGGTGGGCATGTTGTGCAGGCCGACGGTTGCAGTCATTCGCCCGGCTGCGCCATCGGAGCCCGACCAGGAACCGTGCAGTCGTGATTGGCCAGACAGATTGGTGGCGATGTTGTCGTCGATCCACTGGAAGCCGAATGTCGTCAGGATGCGCTCGGCGCGCCGCCAGGCCATGAGCGGCTCGACGATCGGGTGAGCATCGCGAAGTGCCTCGAGCCGCCAGGCGCGGGTGTCGGGCACTTCGATACCAACTCGGCGGAGCAGCGACTTGACTTGATCGGGGCTGCGTAGGTCGAAGGTCGATCCAGTGGGGAGATGTTGGAGCACTTCGGCGTCGCGGCGTGCGAGCTCAGCATTGGCTTCTCCGGCAGTTGTCGGTCGCGGCCCCACGAAACCGGCCACGATCGATTCGCCGACACCGAGTTCGAACGGAAGGCCATCGACTTCCATCTCGGCACACAGCAGTTCGCAAGCTGACTCGGAGAAAACCGTTGCCTCGGAATGGACGAGCGGAACCTGGAGCTGCTGCGCCACGACGGCCAGCTCTGCCCAGCGGAGGGCCCGATGAGCCGTGTTCCTCCACTCGCCTTCGACCCATTCTGGGCGGAGATGTCCGTCAGGACCGACCGGTTCGTCCGGGTCGCCGCTGTCGACGGCCTGTGAGAAAAGGTTGACGGGCGCTCGAGTCGGGATCGTCGTGGCATCAAGTTCGTGGAGGAGGGCCCAGATCTGTTCCGGGCCAGAATTCCCGCCGCCGAAGATCAGCCGATGTGTCGCTGAGAGATCCCAACACCGCCCAGGGCGGATGTTGGCTTCGACCAGCTGTCGGGCCGTTGACTTATTCCACCAGACCCAGCGAGGCGAGTCTTCAGCTTCGATGCGGGCCACCTCGCGAATGTCGACGACTCGGCCGGTGGTCCCTGGTTCGAGAAGTGCCGCGACACCTTTGTCGGTAATCGCAAGTCCGATCAGTTCGCCTGCCATCGAGTCGGGTCAGCCCCAACCGAGTTCGTGGAGACGGTCGTCGTCAATGCCAGCGGCATGAGCGATTTCGTGGATGACGGTGACGAACACTTCGTTCTCGAGGTCTTCCATGTCCTCGCACATGTCGCAGAGCGCGAGCCGGAAGATTGACACGATGTCCGGGCCCTCCTGGCCGGTGCGTTCGGTGTGGGGCACACCCTCGTACAGGCCGAGCAACGTGGGCTCATCCGGATGCCGGTTGAGGACCTGCACGACGACGTTGTCGAGCACGTGGTGGAGTTCGTCAGGCAGATCGTCGAGCGCGTCGGCGACCATCCGATCGAACTTGTACTTCGGCACCGCATCCATCACGAAAACCTTACGTGAGACATGTAGCGACGAATTCAAGTCTCAGCTCAGAGGATCTTGAGTTCGGGGGAGTAGATCTTTTTCGGCTTCATGTCGACAGCGATCTGGCGGGCCATCTCGTGGAAGATCTTGGCCGACTCGGACTCGGGGTCGACTGCTGTAATCGGCTTGCCGTCGTCGCCGCCTTCGCGGAGCGCCGGTACGAGCGGAAGCTGACCGATGAGCGGAACACCAACGTCGTCAGCAAGTGCTTGGCCGCCGCCGGACCCGAAGATTTCGTACTTCTTGCCGTCGTCGCCGGTGAACCAGGACATGTTCTCGATGACACCACGAACCGGCAGGTTGACCTTTTCGGCCATGGCTGCCGACATCGCGGCGACCTTCTGCGCTGCGGGCTGCGGGGTGGTTACGACGAAGACTTCGCCACGCGGCAGGTACTGCGAGAGCGATAGGGCGATGTCGCCGGTGCCGGGCGGCATGTCGATGAGGAGGAAGTCGGGCTCGTCCCAGAACACGTCGGTGAGAAACTGCTCGAGGGCCTTGTGCAGCATCGGGCCACGCCAGATGACGGCCTCGCCTGCCGGAACGAAGTAGCCGATCGAAATGGCGCGAACGCCGTACATTTCCGGTGGGATCAACATTTCGTCGATGACGACCGGGTCACGGTCAGTGCCAAGCATGCGAGGGATCGAGTAGCCGTAAATGTCGGCGTCGATAATGCCGACCGAGTAGCCCTGCGCAGCGAGTGCAACGGCGAGGTTGGTCGTGACGGTCGATTTGCCGACGCCACCCTTGCCCGACGAGATAAGCAGCGGACGAGTCTTCGAGTCGTTCTTGGAGAACGGCACCACGCGGCCTTCGGCGTGCCCGTGCGCCTGGCCCTGACCGGCAGTCGCTCCTGCATCGCCGTGGAGGGTCTTGCGCAGGTTCTCGCGATCCTCGTCACTCATGACGGTGAACTCAAGATCGATCGACTCGACGCCGTCGAGCTGCGTTGCAGCATCGGACACGCGCTTCTCGATTTCTGCCTTGAGCGGGCAGCCCGGAACCGTGAGGGCAATGAGAATGCCGACGACCCCATTCTCCATGATCGAGACACCACGGAGCATGCCGAGGTCGACGATTGAACGATGGAGTTCGGGATCTTCGACTGGCCGGAGGGCCTCGACGATCTGCTCTTCGGTAACAAGGGGTCCACTCATGGCCTCCAGTGTGTCGATGGCCTGCGGGATTCGCACTACGGCGATAGGTAATATTGCCGGCGTGTCCACTGGAACCGCGTTCACCGCCACTGTGTCGGCGATCACCGATGCCTTCGGCGATCCGACGCGCCGCTCCGTCTACTTGTTCGCCCGCGAACGTTCTGGAGACAACGACGGCGAGGCGCCCGAGGGTGTCACTGCGTCGATTGTTGCCAAGCAGGTGGGTGTGCACGCCAACGTGGCACGCCACCATCTCGACAAGCTTGCAGCCGGCGGGTACCTCGAAGTTGTCACCGGTAAGCCGAGCGGTACTGCCGGTCGACCATCAAAGCACTATGTCGCCGTCGGCGGCGCGCTCGACGAGGCGACATTCCCCGTCCGGAGCGACGACTTGGTGCTGTCATTGCTCGGTCGTACGTTGAGCAAGCTGCCCCGCAATGAAGCTGAGCAGATGGCCGAAGAAGTTGGTTCAGAATATGGCCGGGCCATGGCCGCTGGGTTGACGGGCGATGCGTTCAAGGCTGGGCAACGCTCGTTGCGATCAGCCATCCAGGCAGTCGCCGATGCCCTGTCGGCCCATGGATTCGCAGCGCACGCCGAAGGCCGCAACGATCAACTGAAGATCATCAACAACCACTGCCCCTTCGGCGACATCGCAGCCGAACACCCGGTGATCTGCGCGGTCGACCGCGGCATGGTCCGAGGAATGCTCAGCGAACTGTACAAAACCGACGACGACGCCGCCTTCGGCAGCATCACCACCGACTCGTCGTTGGCTGCTGGCGACACTTTCTGCACCACGTCCGTCTGACCCGCCGCCCGCCTGAAAAGGACTGCTCCGAAGGGCCCCGGTCGATCCCAGACAGAAAACTGCTCGGCCCGCCCTGGATGACAGCATCACAATCGCAATAGCCTCGGCATATGCCGATTAAAATCCCCGACACGCTGCCGGCTCGAGCACTGCTCGAGCAAGAGGGTGTCATGGTGATGACCGAGTCCAGTGCCGTGCGCCAAGACATCCGGCCGCTCCGGATCGGCCTGCTCAACCTGATGCCCGACAAGATCGCGACCGAAACGCAGATCGCGCGGCTCATTGCCTCGACGCCGCTCCAGGTCGAGTTGACGCTCATCCGAGTCGGAACTCATGCGTCGAAGAACACCTCCGAGGACCACCTGATCTCCTTTTATTGCACGTGGCATGAAGTGAAGGACCAGAACTTCGATGGCTTCATCATCACGGGCGCCCCGATTGAGACACTCTCCTTCGACGACGTCACCTATTGGTCAGAACTCACCGAGATTCTGGATTGGACCACGACCAACGTGCATTCCACGTTCAGCATCTGTTGGGGGGCAATGGCTGCGCTCTGGCACTTCCACGACGTCCCGAAGCACATCTTGCAAGACAAGGCGTGCGGCGTCTATCGGCACCGCAACCTGCAGCCGACATCGCCGTACCTGATGGGATTCTCCGATGACTTCTCGGTCTCGGTGTCGCGTTGGACCGAAGTGCGCAGAGCCGACATCGAGGAAGTACCAGGCCTCGAAATATTGATGGAATCGGATGAGACAGGCGTCTGTCTCATTTCTGAGACGGAGGGACGCCGGCTCTACATGTTTAACCACATTGAATACGACTCGACGACGCTGGCCAAGGAGTACTTCCGAGACATCGCAGCGGGGGCGCCGATTCCCGTGCCGCACAACTATTTCCCCAACGATGACCCCAACCTGGCCCCGGTCAACCGTTGGCGCTCCCACGCCTTCTTGCTGTTCAGTAACTGGATCAACCAGGTTTATCAGTCGACCCCTTTCGAGTGACCAATCAGCGCTCGTCTGCGGATCACGATGCAGTCGTCATGATGCAGCAGGCACGACGCAGCAGGCATGGCGTGGGCCCCGGTAGAGTTCGGTTGTGGACGTACGCATCGGAGTCACCCAAGCCCCTCGTGAGATCAACCTCGAACTCGCCGAGGACGCAGATCGCGCCGATCTGAAGTCGCGCGTGGAGGCGGCGCTCTCTGGTGCCAGCGACGTGCTGTGGATCACCGACAAACGCGGCAACGACGTCGGCGTGCCATCATCGAAGATTGCCTACGTCGAGCTCGGCTCTGGCGAAAGTAGCCGCAAGATCGGCTTCGGAGACTAAGGAACCTGTGGTTAGGCCCACAGGCGCTGACCACATGTGTAGGCCATCATGACCTCTCTCCTCGATCTCGACCTGCTTTGGGTGACGGGCAAGGGCGGCGTTGGCAAGACTTCGACCGCTGCGGCGATCGCTGAAGTCGCCGCACGCTCTGGTCGCTCAACGCTCGTCTGCGAGATGGACGCCAAGGGCGCGCTCGCATCGGCGCTCGGCGTCGGCGAACTCGACTTCACGCCAGTCGAAGTCGCGCCGAACCTGCATGCGATGTCGATGAGCACCGAAGATGCACTTCGAGAGTACCTCCGACTCTTTGTGAGGATTCCGTTCATCGGGCGCATTGGGCCGCTCGCCAAGACCTTCGACTTCGTTGCTGACGCCGCACCCGGTGTCAAAGAGATCCTGAGCGTTGGCAAGCTGTGCTTCGAAGTGCGCGAGAAAAATTACGACTTGATCGTCGTCGACGCCGAATCGACCGGCCACATCGTCAGCCAGATCGGGGCACCGAAGGTGATCGCCGATCTCGTGAAAGTCGGCTTAGTTCGTGAGCAGACCCAATGGATGCTGGACATCTTGAACGACGCCAACCGAACCGGGGTTGCGGTGGTCACCACCCCGGAAGAAATGCCGGTGACCGAATCATCAGAATTACTGCGCCGTCTGACGAGCGAGACCGGTGCGCACCCTGCCGTCGTGATTGCTAATCGCGTGCTTCCGGTGCTGTTCGACCGGCGCGAGCAGGCAGTGGTCGATCAACTCGACGCTGCGCTTCCCACGCTCATCGACGCGGTCGGTCCGGGTGCCAGTGCCGTTCTCGAAGCAGCCCGTTTTACCGATGCTCGTCGGCGCACTGGCGCTCAGCACCTTGGTCGGATGCGCTCCGAGCTGGATGCCGCCGATCCGCCGCTCAACATCCCGATCATCACCGTGCCCGAGTTGTTCGCACGCAACGGTGGTCGGCGCGTTGTGTCGTTGATCGCCGACGGGCTCGCTGACGAACTCGATATCGAGATTCCGAGTGACCAACGAGCGAACGATGAGTGAGCTCGACAACCTGCTCGCCAGCCGCGAGATGATCCTCGTGGCCGGCTCGGGTGGCGTTGGCAAGACCACGATTGCTGCAGCGATGGGCATTGCTGCAGCCCAACGTCAAAAGGGCAAGATCCTCGTGCTCACCGTCGACCCTGCCAAACGGCTTGCCACAGCATTGGGCCTCGACGAGGTCGGCAACACCCCGGTCCGGATCGAGCCTGCAATTTTCAAAGCGGCCGGGGTCACCGTGCGCGGTGAGCTGTGGGTCGCAATGCTCGACACCAAGGCCGGCTGGGACGAGCTGATCCGCCAACACGCGCCCGATGCTGAAGTGCGCGACGCCGTGCTGGCCAACCCGCTGTATCAAAACATCACGAGTCGCTTCGTTCACAGCCACGACTATCTCGCGATGGAGCAGCTCCATGACCTGCATGCGACCGGCGACTTCGACCTGGTGATCGTCGACACGCCTCCGTCGCGAAATGCGTTGTCGATTCTCGATGCGCCGAGTCGGATGATCGAATTTTTTGGTAGCCGACTACTGCGCTGGCTCACCGTGCCGTATCGCTCGCGTCTTTTCACGGTGGCGTCAAAGCCGTTTTACCAAATCGCCGATCGCGTGCTCGGCTCCCGATTCCTCCAGGACATTGCTGACTTTTTTGTGCTGTTTCAAGCAATGGAAAAGGGGTTCGTCAAGCGAGCGCGTGCGGTCGAAGCATTGTTGGGCGATGCCCAGACCGCCTTCGTTGTCGTGACCACGCTCGAGACTGCTCCGAGTCACGAAGCAAAGTTCCTTGCCCAGGCGTTACTCAATCGAGGCATGACGCTCGGAGCAATGGTCGTGAACCGTGTGTTGCCGGCCCGACTTGCAGGCAACGATGCAATCGCCAGTGCCAACGCGCTTCTCGAAGCCGGGCCTGAACTCGTCGATGCTGTTGCCGAGCAGCTCGATGACGTCTCGCCCAAAACTGTCGCTGCGGTCCTCGCTCAACTTGCTGAGCGATTCGACGATGTCGCACTCGTTGCGAGCCGAGAAACCGAGCGTCGAGCAGAGCTGGCAACCTTTGCAACCACGATGCTTGACGTCCCGTGGCTCACCGGAGACATCCACGACATCGCCGGCCTGGGCGAGCTGGCTGAGCATCTACGCGTCGACTCTGTCAACGGCTGAACCGTCGCGCTCGAAACTGTCGGCCCGATTGCAACGGCTGTTGCTGTCGGATGCGGCAGACTCTCCTTGATGACTTCATTGGCCGACCTGTCACGGCAACACTCGTCACTCGATGACGACGACATCGATCATTTGCAACGGCTTGGCGCCGAGTGGGCGTTTCTCGCTGATCTCTGCTTCGCCGATCTCTTGCTCTACGTCCGGTCGAACGATGGGAAGTGGGTCGTTGTTGACCAAGTCCGTCCTGCCACGAACCAGACCATGTATGTCGCTGACTACATCGGTACATGGGCGACCAGCGGCGCCAGCCTTCTCGAACAGGCCGCAGTCACCGGTGACAGCCTCGAAGGCGAGATCGCAGCGAGAGCAGGCGGCCGGGCCAGCACCCGGCTGATGGCGATTCCCGTTCGACGGGAAGGTCGAGTGGTTGCCGTGCTCAGTAAGGAATGGAAGGTCCAAGACGGTCGCAGCCTCGGCGAACTTGAGCAGGCCTACAGCCTCATCTTCGACAAGTTCGTCCTCATGATCAACGCCGGCACGTTCCCGTTCGCGGGCCGTGTTGCCGACTCGAGCGCAGCGCCGCGCATCGGCGACGGCGTGCTGATGCTTGATGCCAACGGCACCGTCACCTATGTGTCGCCGAATGCGAACTCAGCGCTCCATCGCGTTGGGATTCATGCCAACCCGGTCGGTATGCGGCTTGCCGAACTTGGGTTCCACGATGGCCCGGCCCGCCAGGCGTTCGAACGCATGGAGCCCGTGGTTGAGGAGTTCGAGCAGGGCGCCGACGTCACGCTTCTCAGTCGGTGCGTGCCGCTTATCCGACACGTCGATGGGGAACCGGTCGTCGACGGCGGCCTCATGCTTGTTCGTGACGTCACCGAAATCCGCAAGCGCGATCGCCTCCTGCTCTCTAAGGACGCAACGATCCGTGAAATCCATCACCGGGTCAAGAACAACCTCCAGACCATCTCGTCGCTGCTGCGGCTGCAGTCGCGTCGCCTCACGAACCCGGAGGCCAAGGCGGCGGTGTCTGAATCGGTGCGCCGCATCCGCACGATTGCTCTGGTCCACGAGTCGCTCTCGCGAGAGCCCGGCGAAGACATTGCATTCATTGAGATCGTGCGGCCGTTGCTCCGGCTGGCCGAAGAAGGTCTGCAATCGCCTGATCGCCCGGTCCGGTTCACGGTCAGCGGTGATGGCGGTCGGATTGCTGCCGACACTGCAACACCACTCTCGGTCGTGTTAACCGAACTGTTGCAGAACGCCGTCGAACATGGTTTCCCCGAGGGCAGCAGTGGTGGCGCAGTGACGGTGTTGTTGACCCAGCGGCTTCAGCAGCTCCACATCAAGGTCACCGACAATGGTCGTGGTGTCGACCCAGGTTTTGACCTTGACTCCTCGACGGGGCTTGGCTTGTCGATTGTCCGCACGCTGGTGACGACAGAACTCAACGGAACTATTTCGATCCGTCCGGCAGTATCGGACGACCTCGATGCGGCAGGCCTTGGCGACGGCTCGTCGCACAACCACGGCACAGTGATCGAATTGTCGGTGCCGACCGTCGACGACTGAGTCGTTGAGGCGTGACGTCGAGAAAAATCAGCCGACGGCGGCGCGGGCGGCGCGTGTTGCAGCCACTCGCTTGCGACGGATGACGCGGCGCTCTTCTTCGGTGAGGCCGCCCCAGATACCGGAGTCCTGGTTGGTGTCGAGAGCGAAATCGAGACAACCCTGAGCGGACGGGCATTCGCCGCACACTTCTTTGGCGTTGTCGATCTGAACCAGCGCGTTTCCGGTGGTGCCGACCGGGAAGAAGAGCTCCGGATCGGTTTCACGGCACAGGGCGTCGTCTCGCCAATCTGTTTCCGCAGCTCCCAAGGTAATGCTCGACGCAAGAATCGTCACTGGTAAGTCTCCAAGGAGTTCGTTCTGGCGCTGCACGCGGGTCTGCAACGCAATGTGTGTAAGGCCGCCCGCTCTACGGAGCAAATGTAGGCGCGACCATGGAACTCCGCAAGTGGCAGTGTGTGTGACACGCGCGGCCTTGACGCCGGCATCGCGCGCGTGCTGGGGGTGGTGGCGAGGGCGGGTGGTTGGTGGTGGCGAGGGCGGGTGGTTGGTGGTGGCGAGGGCGGGTGGTTGGTGGTGGCGAGGGCGGGTGCAGATCGGATTCGGAGCTGGGGCCGGTCGGCCGCAATACTTGAAACATGCTGGTCATTGGACATCGAGGCGCTTCGGCTGCTGCTCCAGAGAACTCGATCCGGGCGTTTGAGTTCGCCGACAAGATGGGAGCGGACGGCGTCGAACTCGATGTCCGCTTGGCCCCTGACGGTCGATTGATCGTAAAACACGACCCACTGCCGAACGAACCGGCTGTACTCGACGGCTATCCGGTGCTCTGCGAAGTCCTTGCAGCGTGCGGCGACATGCTCGTCAATGTCGAAATCAAGAACTCTGATGACGAGTCCGGCTATGACCCAACCGTGGCCGTTGCCGAGCTGGCCATCGCGGAAATGCGCAAGCACGGTGACGCATCGCGCTGGATCATCTCGTCATTCGACTGGGCCACGGTCCAGCGATGTCGCGAACTGGCACCCGATTTGATGACGGCTTATCTGGTGATGAATGCCACTTCCGAAGTGATCGAGCAGACCGCTGCTGCCGGCCATGCTGCGGTGCATCCGTGGGAGCCGACCATCGATCAAGTAATGGTCGATCGCTGTCATGGCGCTGGCATCGCAGTTAACACCTGGACCTGCAATGACCCCGAGCGGTTGCAAGAACTCGCCGCGATCGGTGTCGACGGCGTCTGTACCGATGTGCCGGACGTAGCGCTGATGGCGCTGGGTCGTCGGATCAGCCCGGAGGGGCAGTGGGGAACACGAGCTTGACGGCGTCGGGCACGTGGACGAACTCGAGTCGTCCAGTGTCTCCGAGTGCGTCGCCGTCGACCTGATAGGGAAACGGCGTTGCGTGTTCGATCACCAGATTGCTCACGTCAGTCCGCACGTCGAGATGGTCGGCGGGCTGAACGCCGCCACCCTTGAGTGCTCCGGCGAGTGAGCTGAGGATTGCCCGTGCGTTCATTGTCTTAAAGGTGATGGCGACCAAGCCGCGATCGAGTGTTGCGGCGGGGGAGAGGTCGAGCGGCCGATTCCCGAGGTATGTATACGGGTTCGTGTTCAGCACGATGGTGAAATACCCGTCGTCGACGGGCTCCCCGCCGTCGCCGCTGACGCTGAAGTGCGGGTGCTGACGGTCGTATCCCCGCAACCACGTCGAAAGGCCGGCAGAGATAAACAGGGGGTGCCCGAGCCAGCGCTTGAGCGATCCACGCTTTTCGACTTGTTGCACAACAGCAGCGTCGTAACCGACTCCGACGTGGAAGCAGAAGTAGCGACCGTTGACCTGGCCGAGGCCGATCGGGCGGAGGTCTGCGGCATCGAGGCCCATGGCGAGGTACTCGACCGCTTCGACTGGGTCGTTGGGCATTCCGAGGGTGCGCGCAAACACATTGGTCGAGCCACCGGGTAGGACGCCGAGTGCGGTGTCGGTGCCGGCGATGCCTGTGGCGACCTCGTTGAGCGTGCCGTCGCCGCCGTAGCCAATCACCACGTCAACGCCTCGACGGGCCGCGTCGTGGGCAAACCGGGTTGCGTGGCCTCGTCGATTGGTTTCAACGATCTCGACATCGTGGCCCCGACTGAGTCGACGGTGGACGACGACGGTGTTGCGCGCTGTTACCGACGAGGCGAACGAGTTGACCACGAGCAAGACCTTCACTGCCCGGAACGGTACAAGGCGGTCGTCTCGACGCGCGTCACATCGGTGAGCTCGAATTGGGTTCGTACTTGACTCACCGGTAACTTGGGGGACCTTATGAATGTCATTGTCTGTGTGAAACAGATCCCTGACCCGGCATTGCCGGGTGAGCTGGATCCCTCGACCAACACGCTCAAGCGAGACGGGAAACTCATCCTCGATGAGTCGGACAGCTATGGCGTCGAAATGGCGCTCCAGCTGGTGAACACCGCTGGCGAAGGCTCTGTCACCCTGGTCTCGATGGCCCCGAATGACGAAGTGTCCGGTCTCAGGACCGCCCTCGCCATGGGCGCCGAGAAGGCAGTTCTCGTCTCTGACCCGGCGCTTGCTGGTGCCGATGCGCTGACGACCGCCAAGGTTTTGGCTGGCGCTATCGGTCGGGCGGGCGACTACGACCTGATCATTGCTGGTACCGAGTCGTCCGACGGCTACACCGGCACCGTGCCCGAGCAGATGGCCGAAGTCCTCGGACTTCCTTCGGTCGGTTTCGCTAAGACGATCACCGTCGATGGTGGCACCGTCAAGGTTGACCGTCAGACCGAAGCCGGCTACGACGAAGTCACCTGCACGCTCCCCGCAGTGGTCTCTGTCACCGCGGGCGTCGTCGAGCCCCGCTACCCAAGCTTTAAGGGCATCATGGCCGCCAAGGCCAAGCCGGTTGACACCGTTACCGCTGCCGACCTTGGCATCGAATCCGTGTCCTGGGCCCAGCAAATCACATCGGTCGATGACGCTCCCGCCCGCGAGGCTGGCG